>CALXJG010000010.1 GCA_944388565.1 uncultured Clostridia bacterium | reverse complement strand
TTTTTTGGGGGTAAGGGGGAACTATGCCCTTTTTTCTTATTTCGGTTTTATTTTTTTATATTTTATTTTCAAACTAAAATCTCCTCTTAATCATATATTTTTATTTTGTGTAGAAAAAAAGATTATATGCACAAAAAATCTTTTAAACTAAAAAGCTTAAAAGATTTTAAAATTTAAAAATCAAATTCAATATTATATATTTCTAGCCAATCTGATACTTGTATTAAATATGCTAAAGTTTGTGGATATGTCATAAGCTGGCCAAACCAATTTTGTGTTAAATTTTCCCCATGAGTGTTAAGTACTTCACGTACAAAATTTGTATCTATAATTTTATGTATTTTCAATGATTTATCTTCTAAAATTTCATTCATTTTATTTTCAACAAGTTTTAAATACTTTGGATCATAAGTTTTAGGAAAAGGAGATTTTTTTCTATATACAATCTCTTCTGGTAATTCTTTTTCAAAAGCTTTTCTAAGTAAATATTTTTCAATAGCTGTGTCATTTTTGGTTATTCCTAATTTCATTCTAGCTGGTATATTGTATACATATTCAAATATTCTATAATCGGCAAATGGTATTCTTACGTCTAAAGAAAAAATGTTAGATATACGTTCTGTTCTTTCAATTAAAGTATTCATAAACCATTTAATAGTCAGATAATTTGTATTACGATATCTTTTTTCATAGTCATCATTATAGTCAATATGAGTAACATTTTTTAAAGTATTTATTCTAGCATTATATACATATTCATTTAATTTATCTTTACTAATAATATTTTTGTTTATAATATTTGCCCTTAAATCTTCTGAAAGAGCCCAAGGAAATCCATCATGTGATATTAAATGTTCTTTGTAATACCATGGATAACCCCCAAATATTTCATCAGAACATTCTCCAGATAAGCATGTAGAAAAACCATTTCTTGATATTTGCTCACAAAAAGCATACATTGATGTGTCTATATCCGCCATACCTGGCATATCTCTTGCTATCATTGATTTTTGTAGTAATTCATAAAGATAAGAATTTTCCACAGTGATAGTTTTATGATTTGTTTTTAAATATTCTTTCATTATCTTTACGTAGTCACTATCTTTTGTTAATTGGTAATCATTTGAAACAAAGTTAGTATCATTTCCAACATAATCTATAGAAAAAGTTGTTAAATTTGGTATATTATCTTTTGCTATTTTAGCAAGAATACTAGAATCTAAGCCACCAGATAACATAGAACAAATATTGTCACAAAGTTCAATTTTAGTTGAATTTACAACTAAATCATGAATTTGAGATATAGTTTCTTCGTAAGAATCTTCAAATTCTTTTGTAACTAAATCCCAATATTTTTTGATTTCAAGTTTGAAATCTGAAAATATTGCATAATGTCCTGCTTCTAATTCAAATATGTTTTTAAAATATGTTTTGCCAGGAGTATGTGCAGGTCCTAGTCCTATAAGTTCCATTAATCCTTCTTTATCAAGTACTGGTGTTATATCTTGATGTGCAAGTATTGCTTTTATTTTAGTTGCAAATATAAATGTATTATTTGTTAATGTGTAAAATAATGGCTTTACGCCAAGCCTATCTCTAGCAAAGAATGTTTTTGATTCATTTTTATCATATATACAAATAGAATAAATTCCATTAAGAAAGTTAAGAAAACTAGGTCCATATTCTACATATAAATAAAGAATAATCTCAGCATCTTGTTTGGTATCAAATGAATATCCTTTATCTTTTATGTATTTTTTTAAATCTAAAGAATTATATAGATTACCATCAAACATTATTATATATTCTTTTTCATTTATAATCTTTTTCATTGGTTGTATGCCATTTCCAAAAGCTAAATATTTATCTATGTATATATTCTTTAAAAGATTGTTATTTAACTTTATATTCATATTAGTTATATATTTTTCATCATATATTTTCTTGTCTTTATTTATATAACCACAAAAATTTGACATATTTATCACCCCATAATATTATTATATTCTTAACATTGCAAATTATTATTAGAATAGTTAGATAAATGAAGTATAATAGATTTATAAATATTCAGATAGATCAGTAATATGTGATGAATAACAATAAAGGTAATCAGACGTAAAAGTTTTATTACTTTTGTTCTCAATTAAGATATTTATTTAATTAGTCATAGGCTATTAAAATACTTGAAAATATGTTAACTATATAGTAAAATATATATTATTAAATTTGGAGGAATTACATATGAGAATGTATGATGTTATAGAGAAAAAAAGATATGGTAGAGAACTTACAAAAGAAGAAATAGATTTTTTTGTAAAAGGATTTAGTAAAGGAGATATACCAGATTATCAAGTTTCAGCATTACTTATGGCAATTTGCATAAATGGTTTAACAAAAGAAGAACTTGTTCATTTAACATTTGCTATGGCAAATTCATCAGGTAAACTAGATTTATCTAGTCTTAAAGAACCTGGAAGATATATTGTGGATAAACACTCAACTGGTGGTGTAGGTGATAAAGTTACTTTAATTGTATTACCTATAGTTGCTGCACTAGGAGTTAAAGTTTGTAAAATGTCTGGTAGAGGGTTAGGTTATACGGGTGGAACTGCTGATAAATTAGAATCAATTGTTGGCTATAATATAAATATCCCCCTTGAAGATGCAATAGAGCAAGTAAAGGACATAGGAGTATGTCTTATATCACAAAGTGATAAGATAGCAATAGCAGATAAAAAAATGTATGCACTTCGTGATACTACTGCAACTGTTGAATCTATTGATTTAATTGCTTCATCTATAATGAGTAAAAAACTAGCTTCAGGTGTTGATAAAATATTACTTGATGTTACAGTTGGTAGTGGGGCGTTCATGAAAAATATTGATGATGCAAGAAAGCTTGCAAGAACAATGGTAGACATAGGTAATTTAGCTGGAGTGGAGACAAAGGCAATTATAACTTCAATGGCAGAACCTCTTGGTAAAAATGTTGGAAATGCAGTAGAGCTAAAAGAAGTTATAGAGTTTTTACTATCTGATGAGGAATCTTTATATTCAAATACTTCAAATGATTTAAAAGAAGTTGTATTTGAAATAGCAGCATATATGATAAAAATGGCAGGTCTTGGCGATGATATTAATCAAAATAAAAAAGATATATTCAGATGTATAGTGTCTGGAAAAGCGTATGAGAAATTTATTGAATTAATATTAGCACAAGATGGTCAGGTTTGTGATGTTTATATGGATTGGGTTGAAAAAGAATTACCTATGCCTATTTTAAAAGATAGTGCTAATTATCTAAAAGAAATACATGCACAAAATACAGGTGTGATTGTATCAATAGATAGTAAAAAAATAGGTGAGGCTTTGGTTTGTATCGGTGGAGGAAGAATAAGAAAAGAAGATGAAATAGACTATTCTGTCGGTTTTGAATTCCTTAAAAAAACAGGTGACTTTGTAAATGCTGGCGATACTATATTAAAGGTTATATATAATGATAAAGAGAAATTTGACCTTGCTTTTGAGTATATAGAAGATGCGATTGTAATTGAAAATATGTTACCAGAAGTATCAAATGAATTAAAAAATAAATCACATATATTAGATATAGTGGAGTAAAAGTATGGAACAGAAAGTGTATGACTTATTTGATAAACTAGATATTAAGTATGAGATAATAAAACATCCGCCAGTTTTTGGAGCTAGTGATAGAGAAAATATTATTATTGATTTTAAAGGTGCGACTTGTTGTAAAAATTTACTAGTAAAAGATAAAGCTGGGAAAAACTTCTTTTTAATTTCATTACCAATAGATAAAAAAGCAAATTTAAAACTAATACAGGCAAGTTTAGGATGTGGTAGATTAGAATTTGCAAGTGAGACTGAATTAGAAGAAAATTTAGGGATAAAAAAAGGAAACGCTTCAGTTTTAAATATTATAGAAAAAGAAGATACAAAGGTTAAATTTATAATAGATAAAGAAATTTTAGATATAGATAGCGTTTGCTTTCATCCAAATGTAAATACAGCATCTATAAAGTTTTCACCTCTTGACATAAAAAAAGTACTTGACAATTTTAATGCAAATTATGTATTTATGGAAGTTTGATTTGGAGGAATTTTATGAGAATAATTGCAGGAAAATATAAGGCAAAAAGATTAAACAGTCCCAAGACAGATCTTACAAGACCAACATTAGATAGAGTTAAAGAAGCTTTATTTAGTATAATAGATTCATATATAGTAGATGCAAATGTATTGGATCTGTTTTCAGGTACTGGAAATCTTGGTTTAGAAGCTATCAGTAGAGGGGCAAAATTTGCTTGGTTAAATGACGATAAAAATGTAGCTATTTCGACAATAATATCAAACACTGAGTTGACTAAATCTCAAAATTATGTTAAAATAACTAAGAAAGATTACAATAAATGTTTAAATCAGATTGTAAATCAAAATGTTTTATTTGATGTCATATTTTTAGATCCACCTTATGATACAAAATTTGGTGTAAATACATTAAAGTTTATATCAGATAACAAAGGTAAAGTGCTAAGTGATAATGGTGTTATAATATATGAAACAGATAAAAATTTTATACAAAAGATTTCAAAGATAGATCAAAAAGCTCTAGATTGTTTTGAAAATTTAGAATGTATTGATACTAGAAATTATAGTAATGTTGTACTTAAAATATATAAGTGGAGGTAAGTAAAATGGAAATATTCACATTGATTGAAAATTTAGAAGATTTACTAGAATCTGGAGCTAAAGTACCTTTTTCTAGTAAAGTTATGGTAGACATTGATGAATTAAGAGAAGTGTTAGAAGATATTCGTCTTAAACTACCTGATGAGTTAAAGCAAGCTAAATGGGTTAAAGATGAAAGACAAAGAATTATTGCAGATGCTGAAAAAGAAGCAGAAGATATGATTAAAGATGCAAAAAATCAAGCTGATGATATGATAAAAGACGCTAAAAAACAAATTGTAAATATGGTAGATGATAATGTTATAACTAAACAAGCTTTAGCACAAAAAGAAGAAATTATAGAAAATGCAAATAGAGTATCAAAGGAAATAAGTGTTGGTACTCGTGATTATGCTGATGCGATTTTAGAGAAAGTTGAAGATGTATTAAGAGAATCTTTAGAAATTGTTCACAATAACAGAAATGAATTAAAATAATATAAATAGAGGTTGATTTCATGGGAAGAAAGAAAAAAACTAGGAGATCAAAAAAACAAGTAAAAACAATTGGAAATGATATGTTAGGTGGATTTCTAGTTGTTTTTGGTCTTATGTACTTTGTTTTTTTGAAATTCTATAATATAGGAACTTTTGCTGAGTTTATAAAAAATTTATCGTATGGTTTATTTGGAAATGCAATATATATATTGCCAGTAACTTTAATTATTGTTGGATGTTATGCGATAGCTAGTGAAAAAAAGATAAAAGTAGGAAATCAAATTTTAAAAGGTGTACTAGTAATGTCACTAATATCTCCTATAATATATACTTTTAGTTCAACAAATTTTGATTTGTTTAATAATTTTATTAAGTATTGCGTTGAGGCATATAATTCTGGAATAGCGGGTGTAGTAGGAGCTGTTATTGCTGGTATATCTGTAAAATTTATAGGCATACTTGCAACAAGAATTTTACTTATTGCTATTACTTTTATAGCTTTACTTTGTATATTTAATTTATCTTTTAGTGAATTTTTCCATGGCTTATCTAAAATATTTATATTTATTGGAAAAGGTATTTCTCGTGTATTTTCTATATTGTTTAGAAAAGATGAAGAAGATGATGAAGAATTTGAATTTGAAAAAGAGCCTAAGTTAACTAGAAAAGAGAGATTAGCCAATAAAAAGAAACAATTAGAACTTGAAAAAATGGCTGAAAAAGGTAGCAAAAATGTAGATGAAAATATTAGAGTCGACAAAACAGAACAAGTTGAATTTGATTTTAGTAAATTAGGTGGTAAACCTAGTGAACAAGAAATACAAGCTAAGCAACAAAGAGATGAATTCTTTAAGAAACAAAAAGAACAAAAAGAAGATAAAGATGTAAAAGAAGTGTTGACTCTTGATCATACAAGACTTGTAGAAGCTGATAACTATAAATTCCCACCAATAACTTTACTTGCAAAGCCAAAAGAAGGAGAGATTTTTGATAAAAAGTCAATACATGCTACTGCTGTAAAACTACAAAAGACACTTGCAAGTTTTGGTGTTGAAGCAAAAGTAACTAATATAACTAAAGGACCAACAGTAACAAGATATGAGCTTACACCAAATACAGGAGTAAAAGTAAGTAGAATTGTTAAATTATCTGATGATATAGCTTTAAATTTAGCTGCAAAAAGTATAAGAATTGAGGCACCTATACCAGGTAAAGCAGCTGTTGGTATAGAGGTACCAAATACTGTTTCTGAGTCAGTTTTATTAAGAGAAGTTATTGAAACTGAAGAATTTAAATCTCATAAATCTAAACTATCTTTTGGACTGGGAAAAGATGCCGCAGGAGATATAGTGGTAGCTGATATTGCTAAAATGCCACATGTTTTAGTTGCAGGTGCTACTGGATCTGGTAAGAGTGTTTGTATAAATTCTCTTATTGTATCAATACTATATAAATCTAAACCAAGTGAAGTAAAAATGATACTAATAGATCCTAAGATGGTTGAGTTATCTTGTTATAATGGAATACCACATTTACTTATACCAGTAGTTACAGATCCTAAAAAAGCAGCTGGTGCACTTAATTGGGCTGTTCAAGAAATGGTAAATCGTTATAGCTTATTTGCTTCTAGAGGTGTTAAAGATATAAAAGGATATAACAAAATAGTAGAAAAAGAAGAAGGAGCAAAATTACCTCAAATTGTAATTATAATTGATGAGCTTGCAGACCTTATGATGGTTGCTCCAAATGATGTTGAAGATGCTATATGTCGTTTAGCACAAATGGCAAGAGCAGCAGGTATGCATCTTGTTATTGCAACACAAAGACCATCAGTAGATGTTATTACAGGTATTATTAAAGCAAATATACCTTCACGTATTGCTTTTACTGTTTCTTCTCAAGTAGATTCAAGAACAATACTTGATTCTGCAGGTGCTGAGAAACTTTTAGGAAAAGGAGATATGTTATATTTCCCTGTAGGTGAAATGAAACCACTTAGAGTACAAGGTGCTTTTATATCTGAGTCTGAAATTGAAAAAATTGTCGAAAATATAAAAGAAAATTGTAATGTTACGTATAATGAGGATATAATTGAAAGTATTGAAAAAGCAAATACTAAAACATCTGGAAATGGTGATTCATCTGGTGATGAAGCTGATGATGCAGATCCAATATTAAATGATGCTATAGATTTAGTTGTTGATATGGGTAGTGCATCTGCTTCAATGTTACAAAGAAGGTTTAAAATAGGTTATTCTAGAGCTGGAAGAATAGTTGACCAAATGGAAGCTAGAGGACTTATATCAGGCTATGATGGAAGTAAGCCAAGACAAGTGCTTATCTCAAAAGATGAATGGCAAGAATTAAAGATGGGAACAAATAGTTCTTCAAGTAATTTGCCAAATAATACTGAAGATAATGAAAATGATAACAATGTACAAAATATAGATGGCTTATCTAAATCAAAATATAATGTAGAATTATAATGAAAGGAGAATATAAGTGGCAATAAGACAATTACGTTTTAAGGGCGATGAAATATTAACAAAAAAAGCAAGAAAAATTGAAGTAATAGATGAAAAAATAAAGACATTAGCTCAAGATATGCTAGATACTATGTATGCTAATGATGGTATCGGACTAGCTGCTTGTCAAGTTGGAATGCTTAAGGCTATGATAACTTATGATATAATGTATGTTGATGAAAAGCATCCTAAGAAACAACCAGTAGTTATGATTAATCCTAAAATTACTGATAGATCAAAAGCTATGGTTGTTGTTGAAGAAGGTTGTCTTAGTTTTCCTAATGTTTTTGAAAATGTAAAAAGGCATGAAAAGATAACAGTAGAATATACTGATTTAGAAGGCAAGAGAAAAGTAAAAAATGTAAAAGGAATGGAAGCTGTAGTAATACAGCATGAAACAGATCATTTAGAGGGGATTGTTTTTCTAGATAGAAAGTAGATATATTAAAAGGAGTATAAAATGAAAAAAAAGATTGGTTTTGCAATATTATTAGTAGTAATACTTTCATTAGTAGGTACTTGTGTTTATTTTTATAAAAGTTATTATAATACTGATAAGGGTAGAACAAAAATATATCAAAAAGAAATTAGTGATGTCCTAGATTTAAAGGGAAATAAATCTGTTATAAAAATACTAAAAGAAGATATTAATTCTGATGAGATACAAGATTATATAGTACTTTTAGGTGAAGAAAAATATGATGATACAGATGATGTAACTGATACTTTAAAAAAGATTAGCTCTAATTTAGAAATGTATAATAATGTATCAATAGAATATATAAATGGTAGTGCTAAAGAGGCAAAAAGATATGATACAAAAAAATCTTTTGGAACAGAAGTTGATATGCAAATAAAGTATAATAAGTATATACAGGTAAGTGATCAATCTACAGGAAATATTGCATTACTGACATTAAATGAAGATTCGTTATATAATATTATAACCGAAAGTTTTGGAGAAGATTTCAAAGGATATACAATAAATGCTGAATTTGATAAGGAAAATCCCTCAATTTTAAAAGTAAAACTAGATAATTATGGTAGAGATTATCTTAATGAAAGAACAGATGAATATAAGCTTGATTTTACTAATACAATCGTAAATGGTGATAATTATAGAATGACATATATGGCAAATAATTTCTGTGATTTTGAATTTAACAAACCAAATGAAAGCACAGATGAATATGTTTTGATTGCGAAACAATATATTCTTTATTGTAATAATAATATATTAGAAAAGAATGCAGGAGTTGTAAAAACTATATTTAAACTTGAAAATAATATACTAAAATTTTCAGATGTTACTGTAGAAAAATAATTTAATGGGCATTTAGTACTTTGTATTAAATGCTTATTTTAAATTTTTACATATTTTTTCATATTATAGTGATAATATATTGAAAGGGTGAATTAATTTGAGAAAAGATATTAAAGTAGTATTTATGGGAACACCAGAGTTTGCAAAAGAGTCATTAAAATGTTTGGTAGAAAGTGGGTATAATGTAGTTGCTTGTCTTACAAATCCTGATAAACCAGCTGGACGAGGAATGAAATTAAAACCTTCAGCTGTAAAAGAATATTCACTAGAAAATAATATTCCAGTATATCAGCCAACAAAAGTAAGAAATAATATAGAGATACTTGAAATTTTAAAATCATATGAACCAGATTTTATTGCAGTAGTTGCATATGGAAAAATATTACCAAAAGAAATTTTAGATATACCAAAGTATGGATGTATAAATGTCCATGGTTCTTTACTTCCTAAATATAGGGGAGCTGCTCCAATGCAGTGGGCAATAATAAATGGTGAAGAAAAAACAGGTATAACAACTATGTATATGGACATTGGTATGGATACAGGTGATATGCTTCTAAAAGAAGAAATACCAATATTAGAGACAGATAATTTAGAAACTATTCATGATAAATTAATGGTAATTGGTGGAAATTTATTAGTTAAAACTTTAGATGGAATTTTAGATAATAGCATAAAAAGAATAAAGCAACCAGATGATTATACAATTGCTCCAATGTTAAATAAAGAAATGACAAAAATAGACTTTAATAAAAAAGGAAGAGAGATATTTAATTTTGTAAGAGGATTATCACCTTTTCCAGGAACGTATATGACAACTATTGGTGGTGACATATTTAAAGTATATGAGGTAAGTTATACATTAGATAATGATTCATATAGAAGTTATAAAAATGGTGAAGTAGTATATATTTCTAAGGATAAGCTAAACATAAAATGTAGTGATGGAATAATTAGTATACTAAAAATACAACCTCAAAACTCAAAGAGAATGAATATACAAGCTTTTTTAGCTGGTAATAAGATAAATTTAGGTGAAATTTTTTCTTAGATTTAGTAAAAAAATATATAAAGACTAGAAAATCGGTAAAAAAGGTGGTATAATATAAATAGTTTCATTTATAATTCTTTAATAACTATTGAGGGGTGTTGTTATGGAATACCGGTATAATTTTGTTTTTATTACGCCACATAAGGAAATCATTTTAGGAGCTAAAGGAAACGATTTTCTACTCGAATTTCCACAAGTCGTTGTAGAGTCAGACTATATGGTTTCAACATTAGATGTGATAAGAACATATTTCCCAACAGTTAAATTATTTTCTTTTGGACAGTGGTTAGAAACCAAAGAGGGCAAAGATTTTTTTGAGGTCTTAACTTTGTTTTATATAAAAAATGAAATTCTTCATTCATATGAAACAAAAATATTTGATATGTATAAAGCTCTTGTCTGTTATAACAGTAGAAAAAGTTTAATATATAATGTTTCTACTGATACAAGAAGAAAGTTAAAAGAATATGTAATAGGTAAAGTATGATTGTATAAGGGGTTACATTAATTTGTGCCCCTTTTCTCTTAATAAATGTATTGACATAACTTTAGACTTATAGTATAATTCTAAAAAAATATTGGTCCAAAAATAATTATTAAAGGAGCTTTTTTTATGTCAAGGTTATCTTATGGAAAGACACATTATGATGAAGTAGAAAAAATATCTTTTAAGGAGGTCTCTGAAATTCTTGTTGATAACTATGGTAGGTTAATATCTTCAATGCCTATTGAAATTAAAGCAAGTGTATTAGGAAGAAATAATATCCTTGTTGCAAAAATTTGTGATGGTATTGATGATATAGATTTTGTTACTAAAGTTATATCATGGTATACTTTAACTGGTAAAGTAAAGGATTCTCATTTAGTAGAACTTGCAAAATATTGGTCCGAAGATACTTTTAATAGAAAAGATTATTTATCTCTTTTATATAGAGAACATGAAGGTAAGGAAAAAGAGATTTTTAATTATCTTTATAACAGTATAAAAGAAGAATCTATTAAAGTTGTATTATGGACTGATGGTTATGTAAGCTATAAAATATTTTCGATTGATATGATTGATAGTATAAAACAAAAAGAAAACTTAAAGAGAATCTATAATGCAGTGAGGAAAGGAAGAAATGCTATTCTTGTAAAATTAAATGATCAGGAGATGATGATTGATCAAATATTATTATATGATTCTTTTAATGATATAGGAGATGAACAGTTAGAACTTCTTGAAATGATTGATCCTAGTCGCCAAAGTGTATTTGTTGAACTCGTTAGATTTGCAAATGATAAGAGACTAAGATATGCTGCTGCAAATAGACTTGATAAAAATTCAATATTAACTTTGATAAAGTTATGGAATTTGGACAAAGCTATGCAAAAGTATCTTATCTCAATTGTAAATGACATAAATACACTTTTAGAAATTTTAAAAACAAGTAATCTTCATGGTTGGAAAAAAAGAGAAATAAAAAAACAGATTTTAAGAATTTCGTAATAAAAAAGGTAGAGGAAATTATTTTTCTTCTACCTTTTTCCTTGTTATAATTGTAATAAATTTAATAAAGTACAATATATATGTAGTATGAATAGGGAGGAATTTTCATGAAAAAGAAAATTTTTATTGCTTTATATTTAACCTTTTTTATTTCATTATTTACATTTAACGTTTTTGCTGCACAAGGTTTTGACTTTAAGTTAGAATACGAAGGAAATATAATACAAAATGTTGAGAAAAATGCAAATGTATTATTGGTTGGAAGTAGTGCTACGCAATATAATAACGTTAGAATAAAAGTAGATATTAAGGGACCATCTACTCCAACAGTTTTGGCAAAGGATACTAGTGGAGTAGAACATGATATAATAAAATTAGGATATTGGGGACCTCCATCTGGTTTTGCTGTAGGTGGTAACTTTAGTAATACAACACCTATTAGAGCAAAATTTACTGAAACAGGAAAATATAACTTAACATTATCTTTAGTTGATGTATCAAATTCAGAGAGTGTAATTACATCTGAAAATTTTGAAATAAATGTTTTAAGTAATACACCACCAGTTGAAGATGAAGAAGTTACAGAATTACCGCAAACTGGAATTGGAATTTTAGAATACACATTATATTCTTTAGTTATAATAGCAATAATTTTGACAGCAATATTATTAATTAAGAAAAATAAACAAAAAGAATAAATTTATAAAATACATACTTAATATTAGTATGTATTTTTGTTTCTAATATGAAATATAGATATTTTGTTTTTAGGCTGTCGAAATTAAAAATATTTTGTACATTAGGCATTATTACTATTATAATTTGTCTTGGTTTTTATTGTAATAATTCTTTTAAATCAGATTTAATATTTAGAATTGATGATGTTATAACTGCAAATAATTTAGTAGAAGGAGCAAATGAAGGAAGCTTAAAAGAAGATGAACCTAAAATAAACGGATTTAATATTCTTGGTAAAATACAAATACCATCAATTAATTTAGATACATATATATTAGAAAAAACTGATGAAAATTCCTTAAAAGAAAGTGTTACTAAATTTTATGGAGGTGATATAAATACTCAGGGGAATTTTTGTATAGCTGGCCATAATTTTAAAAATGATAAAATGTTTGGAGATTTATATAAGGTTAAAGTTGGTGATAAGACAGTAATACAAGATAATTATGGTAGAAGTCTGGATTATATTGTATATGATGTATATAAAACATCGCCAAAAGATCTTGAATGCTTAAAACAAGATGAAGAGGGAAGTATACAGATAACTTTAATTACTTGCACTACAGCAGCATTAAAAAGATTAATAGTAAAAGCTAAAGTTATATATGACTAAAGTTTACGTAAAATTGACAAATTGGAGAAAAAGTTGTATACTTATATGGATTTGTTAATATATTTAAATAATTTACTTATTAGTAAAGGAGGATAAAATTTTATTTTTTTACTTTATAACATATAAAATACAGGAGGATTTTTTGTGGGACTTGTTATTAAAATCTGTTATTTTGTATTTTTTGCTTTAAATGTTTGGTTAATTATTTACAGTATAGTTTCTATTATACGAAATAAGGAGGAGGTTAAGAAAGTTAGAATTGTTTTTAATATAATCTTTTTTATATTTACAGCTATATTGTTGCTTTTAAACTCTTTCTTAGCAGACCATTTATATTACATAGGTACCTTAATATTGTTTATATTGTGGTCTATTACACTTGTTATTGAATTTGTTAGCTACATTTTCGAACTTAGAAAGAAATAAAAATACTATTTTTTAATGAGATGAAAGATTTTTCATCTCATTTTCTATTTATTAACATAATTTATTGAAAAAATATTGACAAATTCGTGTATACGTTGTATAATAGTGTAAAGTTTTTTAGCTTTACACTATTTGTAGGTGAGATATGGAAGAGAATATAGAAATAACATTGTTATATGATATATATGGAAAATTACTTACAGCCAAGCAACAAGAAATTTTTGAAAGTTATTATTTATATAACTTATCTTTAAGAGAGATTGCTGAAAACAAAAACATTTCATATCAAGCTGTAAGAGATAGTATAAAGTCTAGTGAGAATATGCTTAAAAACTTTGAACTTAAGGTTGGAATGTTAAAGCTTGTAAAAAAAGTTAAGAAAGCGTATTCTATTTGTCAAAATGAAAATATTAACGAATACAAAAAACAATTGCTTAAACTTTTAAAGTAAAGGATGATATATGATGTTTGAGAGTTTATCAGATAAATTACAAAATGTAATGAAAAAATTAAAAGGGCAAACAAGAATTACTGAAAAAGATTTAAAAGATATGCTAAGAGAAGTAAAGTTTGCTTTATTAGAAGCTGATGTTAACTATAAAGTTGTTAAAGACTTTATAGCTAATATAGAACAAAAGGCTCTTGGTGAGTCAGTAATGAAAAGTCTTACACCTGGACAACAAGTTGTAAAAATTGTAAAAGATGAACTTGTTGAATTACTTGGAAGTGGTGAATCAAAACTTAATATTGCCGCAAATCCTCCAACTATTATAATGCTTGTTGGATTACAGGGTAGTGGTAAAACTACACTTGCAGGTAAACTTGCAAATTATTTGAGAAAACAAGGTAAGAAACCTCTTATGGTTGCTTGTGATGTGTATAGACCTGCAGCTATTTCTCAGCTACAAACTTTAGGAAAGAGTTTAAATGTTGATGTATATAGCGAACCTGATTCAAAAGATGTTGTTTCCATTGCTAAAAATGGTATAAAACAAGCTCATTCTAAACTTTGTAATGTAGTAATAGTAGATACAGCTGGTCGTTTACAAATTGATGATGCGTTAATGAATGAATTAGTTGATTTAAAGAAAGCTATAAAACCTCATGAAATTATGTTAGTAGTTGATTCTATGACAGGTCAAGAAGCAGTAAATGTTGCTCTTACTTTTAATGAAAAAGTAGGTATAGACTCTATTACAATGTCAAAACTTGATTCTGATGCTCGTGGAGGAGCAGCTTTATCTGTTAAGTCTATTACAAACAAACCAATAAAGTTTGCATCTGTAGGTGAAAAATTAAGCGACTTAGAACCTTTTTATCCAGAAAGAATAGCTTCAAGGATTCTTGGAATGGGTGATGTTTTATCTATCATTGATAAGGCTGAAGAGGCTTTTAGTGAGGAACAAGCTATTGATTTTGAAGCAAGAATGAGAAAAAATGAATTTACTTTGGATGATTACTTAGATATAATGAAAAAAATCAGGAAGATGGGTTCTTTTAAAAAGATACTTACTATGCTACCAGGTATTCCAAAGGAAATCAGAGATGCAGAATTTGATGAACATCAACTATATAGAATAGATGCTATTATAACTTCTATGACAAAAGCTGAAAGAAGAAATCCAAAAATATTAAACGCATCTAGAAGAATTAGAATAGCAAAAGGTAGTGGAAATAAAGTTGAAGATATAAATAGATTTATGAAATCTTTTGAACAAATGCAAAAGACTATGAAATCTATGATGAATAATAAAGGGAAGATGAATATTCCTGGATTTAAAATGCCTAAATTTTAGTTAACAACATTATTTGTTAAAATATATTTGTTCATTGTAAGGAGGTGAATACTTATATGGTAAAGATAAGATTAAGAAGAGATGGTGCAAAAAAAGCTCCATATTATACAATTGTTGTAGCTGATTCTAGATATCCAGCTGATGGAAGATTTATAGAAAAAGTTGGAACATATAATCCAATGGTAGAGCCAGCTGATATAAAAATTGATGGTGAAAAAGTACAAGAATGGATTAAAAAAGGTGCAAAACCAACTGATACAGTTTCTGCACTTATAAAGAAAGCAGGAGTAGAGTTATAGAGGTGAAAAAATGTATAAAGAGTTATTAGAATATATAGTAAAAAACCTTGTAAGTATGCCTGATAAAGTTAATATAGAAGAAATTAAAGAAGATTCTAAATTAACAATAAAATTAGGGGTAGCAAAAGATGATATGGGTAGAATAATTGGAAAAGAAGGTAGAATAATACGTTCCATTAGAGAAATTGTTAGTGCCTATGCTACAAAAAACAAAGAAAAAGTTTCTGTTCTTGTAGAAGAAATTAAAGAACAAGGGGAAAATTAAAATATGGATAGTATTTTAATAGGTAAAATAGTAAATATTCATGGTATTAAAGGTGAAGTAAAGGTATATCCATATACTGATGATATTGATAATTTGGCTAAAACAAAGAAAGTATATCTCGATGATAAATTAATAAAAGGCTATGATGTAAAATCTTGCAAGGTAATAAAAAATATGCTTGTTTTTAAACTACAAGGAATTGATAGTGTAGAAGTTGCAAATACTTTTAGAGACAAGGATATATTTATTCCAAAAAAAGAAATATCTGAAGAGGATACTTATTATATTGAAGATTTGATTGATTGTGAAGTTATTGATATGAAAAGTAATGAAGTGATTGGTAAAGTAACTTATGTATTTAATACTGGTGCAAATGATGTTTATGAAGTAGAGAAATCTGATTCAAATAAAGTCTATTTGCCAGCTATAAAGCAAGTTATTAAGAATGTAGATATTAAAGATAAAAAGATATATGTTGAGTTAATGGATGGTCTTATATGAGATTTATAGTACTTACATTATTTCCAAATATGTTTGAAGCTTTTGTAAATACTAGTATAATAAAAAGAACAATAGAAAAGGATATCTGTTCTATTGAAGTTATTGACATTAGAAAGTTTACAAAGGATAAGCATAATAGAGTCGACTTTCCACCTTTTGGTGGTGGTAGAGGAATGATACTTTCATGTCAGCCGTTAGCAGCTGCAATAGATTTTTCAATTGAAAAATTGAAAAGTAAATCAAAAAAAGATGTTGATATAATATATTTATCTCCAAGAGGTAAAGTATTAAATTATAATCTTTGTAAGGACATAGCATCTAGTGATAAAAATTATATATTAATTTGTGGTCACTATGAAGGTATAGATGAAAGAATAATAGAAGAGTATAATGTTACAGAAATTTCAATAGGAGATTATGTTTTAACTGGTGGTGAGCTTGCTTCTCAAGTTTTGCTTGATAGTGTAATAAGGCTTTTACCAGGTGCATTAACTGAAGGTTCTCTTGATGAAGAATCTCATACAAATAATTTACTTGAATATCCACAATATACTAAACCAGTCGAATTTAGAGGAAGAAAAGTTCCTGACATACTTTTATCTGGACATCATAAAAAAATATCTGAATATAGAAAAAATGAATCTATTAGAATAACTAAGAAGTATAGACCCGATTTTTTAAATAATAAATAGAGTAATAAATAATTTAATATATAAGGAGGGGAAAATAATGGATATAATAAAAGCAATAGAAGAAGAATACAAAAAACAAGACGTTAAAAACTTTAATATTGGTGATACAGTAGATGTACACGTAAAAATTAAAGAGGGTAACAGAGAAAGAATCCAAATATTTACTGGTACTGTTATAAAATGTCAAAATTCTGGTCTTAATGAAACATTTACAGTTAGAAAAATATCTAACGGTGTAGGTGTTGAAAGAACTTTCCCAATGCATTCACCAAAGATTGCAAGAGTTGAAGTAAAAAGAGAAGGTAAAGTTAGACGTGCTAAATTATACTACTTAAGAGATAGAGTAGGTAAAGCTGCTAAGACTAAGGAAAAATAATATATAAATACATCTTTCTGGTAAAACAGAAGATGTATTTTTTTATTTAAATATTTCTAAAAAGTTATTTTTTCTATTGAAAAAACAAAATATATAGATTATACTAGTACTAAATACTTTATATTAAAAAACAATAGATTATTATATAAGGAGGTATTATGAGCAGAAAGATTGTTATAGGAGGCGCTTGGCCTTATGCTAATAGTTCTTTACATTTAGGTCACTTAGCAGCTTTAATTTCTGGTGATGTACTAGCTAGATATCATAGACTAAAAGGAGATGAAGTTATTTTTGTATCTGGGACTGATTGTCATGGTACCCCGATAACTGAAACTGCTAAAAAAGAAAAAGTTACTCCAAAAGATGTTGCTGAAAAATATCATAAAGAGTTTAGTGAAGTATTCAAAAAAATGAGTTTTTCTTATGATTTATACACAAAAACTGAAGATGAATATCATAAAGAGAAGGTAAAAGAGTTATTTAAAAAAATATATGATAATGGCTATATTATAGAGAAAATAGATGATGATAATTATTGTTCAAAATGTAATAAATTTGTTGCGGATAGGGAACTTAAGTTAAAATGTCCTAGTTGTGGTAATGAAACAAAAGGTGATCAATGTGATTGTGGATATGTACCGACAAAAGAAGATTTAAAAGGAGCAATTTGTAATGAATGTGGTAATGTAACAACAACTAGACAAAATAAAAACTTATATTTAGAATTACCAAAGTTACAATCAGATATTGAAGAATATGTAAATAAAAATAAAAGCAAATGGAGAAAAAATGCACAGAATGAAACAAATAAATATTTAAATGAGGGATTAAAAGAAAGAGCAGTTACAAGAAATTTAAATTGGGGAGTAGATATACCAATAAAAGGTTTTGAGGACAAAAAAATGTATGTTTGGATAGATGCTGTACTGGGATATTTAACTGCTACAATGAAGTATTGCAAGAAGAATAATCTAAATTTTGAAGAGTGGTGGAAAGAAAATAATAGTGATAATATAGTTTATATGGTACACGGGAAAGACAATATTGTTTTTCATTCGATAATTTTACCAGCTTTACTTATTGGATTAAATGAAAATATACATTTACCTGATGTAATGGTTTCAACTGAGTATTTAAATTTTAATGATCAAAAGTTTTCTAAAAGTAAGGGGATAGGATTAACTATTATAGAAGCATTAGATAAATTTGATACTGAAACATTAAGATTTCATTTGATAAAAAATGGACCTGAAACAAAGGATTCTAATTTTACAGAAGAAGATTATATATTAACACATAATGAAATTACTAATAAACTAGGTAATTTTGTAAATAGAACTTTAAAGTATAAGGGTCTATCAATGATTCCAAAAGGGGTATTAAATACTGATGTTGAAAAATATATCAAAGAAAAATATATAGAAATATCTGATTTTATAGAAGGTATAGAATTTAGAAAGGCTACATTAAGCATAATAGAATTATTAGACTTTGCTAATAAATATTATGATGATAAAAAACCCTGGATACAATTTAAAGAAAACTTAAATGAATTTAATAACATAATATACACATGTGCAATTATAATTGCCAATATATCTAATTTAATTAGCCCATTTATGCCTATAACAGCAGAAAAAATAAGAGGATATTTAAATTTAAAAGAGGAAAAGTGGGAATATATAAATAAAATAGATAATATTGAATTGAACAATATATATCCATTATTTGAAAGAAAATAGTAAAGTTTTATTTAGATGATAAAATTTAAACTAATGCAAGATTCAAAAGAATTGTTATATATTATATAAATAATAAATAAAACAGCCATAGCGTTTATACACTATGGTTATTTTATTGTATTTTCATATTATTTATGTTAAAATATATAAATAAAGCACAAGGAGTATTTTATGAAGGAAAGTATGGAATTCACATATAGAAAAGCAGAATATTGTGATATAATAGATATTGCTAAACTTGTGACTGATTTACTTGGAACATGCAATTTAAATTTAAATAAATCTATATTAGAAAATAATATAGATTCAATATCAAAAGACATAAATAATTATTATGTTTGTTTGTATAATAATAAAGTAATTGGAGCATGTGGTTTGAGTGACGTAATAAAAAAAGATAGATATAATCTTAAATTAGAAAATATTAGAGAGATACTTTATTTTGTAGTTAACAAAAAATATCAAGGACTAGGAATAGGTACAAAATTATTAAATATGTGTTCTAATGAATCAAAAGAAAATATAATTTATGAGGCATGGGGAGATAACGGGAAATATGTGAATTCTAAATTTGTTTTAGAAAGATGTGGTTATAAATTATATAAAGATTTAGGAAAAAATTATTACAAAAGCCATAATTACTGTAACGAGTGTGTTAATAGATATAAAGAATGTGATGAATGTTTAGCACAAATTTGGATTAAACAAAATAATTATAAAGGAACTGAAATTAATGGATAATCGACAATATCAGGTAATGATGAAGAAAATTGGATTGTTACCGAAAATCATCACGAAGCAATTATATGTAGAGAAAAATTTGATAGAGTTTTAGATAGCCAAACTAAAGTTAATAAAGAAAGAAGTGAAAAAGATGATAGGAATAAGTGTAGCAGCAAAAAAAGAATGGGAAGCCACTTTAAATTATTTTGGATTGACTCATGAAGAATGTGAAAAGTATCCTTTTGGAGAATACTTTAAAAGAATAATTGATAATCAAGAAGTTATTTTATATTTAGGTGGAGTAAGAAAAATGAATGCATCAGCATCTACTCAATATATGATAGACCATTTTAATCTTACCAAAATAATTGTAGCAGGAACTTGTGCTGGAATTGATGATAGTTATAATCCATTAGATATTTTTATACCAAATAAAGCTGTTCAATATGATTGTACAGTTAAAGAAACAGAACCTTTAATAAAAGATTCATTTACTGTTTTAAATAATTTTGAAAATGAGTCGATTTTAACAGGGACTATAGGAACTGCCGATAAGCCAGTAGTTATGTGGAAAGATTATTTGGAATTAAAAGAAAATAACATCACAATAGCAGATACAGAATCAGCAGCTATTACATATGTGTGTAGAGCTAATGGCGTTGAATGTATTATTATAAAAGGAATATCAGATTTTCCAAAAAATGAAGCAGAAACTAGTAACGAAGAATCTCATGAAGAACAATTGAATACTTTTTTAGAAAATATACCCAAAATAATGACAAGGATTTATGATCATTATTTAGTGTATGCTTTAAGAACTAGTATTAATTATCAAGAATATGAATCAAAACCAACTACAATAAAAAAATAATGATTTATATGTTTATAACTAGAAAAGTTAATAACAATTAAAAGGAAGTAATAATATATGGATATGTATAAAAAAAGAGAACTTAGAAAAAATAAAAAGATGGAAAAAAGCGAAAAAAGTTTACCATCTACAAGTATTAACTGAGTGACACACATTTTTGGAAACTCTCAATTAAACCATTGAAAAATAAGAGTTTAAAGAAATTGAGTTATTACATTTTAGACTAAAAAGTATAGAAAATCAAAGAAGCCTGTAAGGTATCGAATTTGATACCTTTGAAAATGGAGTATGGAAAAGAGGTGAAAATATATCAAAAATAAAATCATTGAAGTTCAAGATATAAGTATAAATGTAACAAATATAAATGAAAAAGATTATATTTGTATATCTGATATTGCAAAAGCAAAAAGTGATAAATCACGAGCAGCTGATGTTATAAGAAATTGGTTACGCAACAGAAGTACATTAGATTTTTTAACTGCTTGGGAAGAATTATACAATCCAAATTTTAAAGTGTTCGAATCTGAACACTTTAGAAAACAAGTGGGATTATTAACATTTACACCAAGTGTTACAGAATGGTGTGAAAGAACAAATGCAATTGGTATGTATTCTAAATTAGGCAAATATGGAGGAACATATGCACATAAAGATATTGCATTTGAATTTGCTTCTGCAATAAGTCCAGTATTTAAGTTATATTTAATAAAAGAATTTGAGAGACTAAAACAATTAGAAAATCAAAATAGAGAATGGGATATAAAGAGAATATTAACGAAGAATAATTATTTAATACATACTGATGCAATTAAAAATTATATATTGCCAGATAATGATTTTTATAAAAATAGAGAATGGTTAAAATATGCTGAAGAAGCAGACATTTTGAATGTTGCAGTATTTAATATAACGGCAAAAAAATGGAGAGAACTTAATCCTGATTTGGCAAAAACATCTAATGTTAGAGATTATGCAACAATTAATGAATTAACAGTATTATCTAATTTAGAATCACATAATGCAGAATTAATTAAAGAAGGAAAAAGTAAAGAAGAAAGATTTGAAATACTAAGTAGTATTGCTAAATACCAGCTAGATATACTTAATAATGCAGAAAATATAAAATTGTTGGGATGTGAAAATAATGAAAACAAAACAAACATCAACTGGGATAACTCAACAAAAGGAGAACCATAGTTAAGGTCTTATAAATAAATGAATTGCTAAAATAAAATTTTTACATATTTACTATATTTTTTATAAAAAAACTATAAAAATATAGGGTAGTGGGGACATAAAGAAAACTTTCAATATATAAGTTAAATACTTGCAATGTTTATAGAAAGGACTAAATATGAATATTTTTAAAACATTTGATGAAGAGATTAACTATAAAGATATTATTCAACTAGATGGTGCATTTTCAGTAGTGCATATAAACCACGGTAAATCACCTATATTTAACCAAATTAGTGGTAAAGATATTGCAAATGATTCAAGGAAGAATAGTATTTCTTATAAAGAAAAAGTCGAAAATGTTAGTGAGTTTATATATTCTTTTAGTGGTACAGAACAAAATCTTAAAAAGAAAGATAGAATATTACTATGGGAGAATTATTGGTTAGAATATATAAATACATTTGATAATCTTATAAAATCATTGCCAAACTCAGTAACTACAGCTTATATTGGTAGACATGCTATTGAAATTGGTTTTAAATATTTATTAATAAAAAAAACAAATCAAATAAAAAATGAACATGATTTAGGGATTTTATCTAATTTGTTATTTACTGAATATAACATTAAAGATGATTATATGAAATATGTAAATGAATTTTGCGAGATTTTTGGTAAATATATTGAGGGAGGAAATGCAGAGTATTTTAGGTATCCAGATTATAAAAAAAATAACTTTTTTGCAGGCAATCGTTTAGATATAAAATGGATTTCATATAATTTCTCCCTAATTATATTGAAGTTAATACATTTTGCAGACTTAGATACAAAATTTAAGTAAAGAAAAAACAAATAATGAAGAAATAATACATTTTAATAAATGGAATGCTAAAATAGTAAATAGAAAAGTAAAAGCAAATAAAAATAATGAGATTGATTTATTTTCAGGTTATTTAAAATGTTCACATTGTGGTAAGCATGTAGTAGTTAGAAAAAGTAAAAATCAAGTATATTACTATTGTAGTTCTTATATTAAAGATAAGAGTTGTGAAAAGTATTCTATAAACAAAAATAAATTAGAACAAATAGTAAAAGATGAAATGATTAAAAAATTAATATAGAACAAGTAGATAGAAAAACACTAAATGAATTGATAGATATGATTTATATTATTGATGATAATGATATAAAAATTGAATTTAAAAATATATGATATAATGATAAAAAAGCAGAAGGCACAAATTCATGATAAAGAATACTATTTTTGATATTGGTGGAGTAATATTTGATGATAGTGATTTGAATTTATCTAAACTATTAAATAAAGATAATTTGAACAAAGAAGAAACTATATTTTTTGATGATAAAGAAAAAACATTATTGCGGCTAATGAAATAGGAATTAAAGCTATACAATTTAAAAAATGTTAAAGATATTTATGATAATATAACTGAAGGAAGTGATAAAAATGAGTAATGAAGAAAAAAGTTTTTCTAAGACTTCGATTAACTGGTATCCACGGTCATATGGTAAAGGCTCAAAATGAAATAAAAGATAGTCTAAAGTTAATTGATATTGTAGTAGAAGTATTGGATGCTAGGATACCATTTTCAAGTCAAAATCCAATTATAAATAATATAACTAGTGATAAAGCTAGAATTATCGTGCTAAATAAAGCTGATTTAGCAGATAAAAATGTAACTGAAGAATGGAAAAAATATTTTATGTCTAAAGGTATGGTATGTTTAGATACTGATACATCGGACAATAATTGTATTAAAAAGATAGTAGAAGCTATAAAAGTAAAAGGAAAAGAAGTATATTTAGAAAAGAATAAGCAAAAATTACAAAAGGTTCAAATAAAACCAATATATAGAGTATTAATTATTGGTATTCCAAATGTAGGAAAATCAACTTTAATTAATAAAATAGCAAAGAAAAATAGTGCTGCTATAGGTAATAAACCTGGTGTAACAAAAAAGAAACAATGGATTAGAGTATCAGATAATATTGATCTATTAGATACACCTGGTTTGCTATGGCCAAAATTAGATGATAAGAATGTTGGGGCTAAATTAGCATTAACTGGAAATATAAAACAAGAGGTTTTGGATGTAGAAGAACTTGCTTGTGTTGGTATAGATATGCTTGTTTTAAATAGTAAATATAAAAAAATGTTACAAGAAAAATATAAACTAGAAGATGAAGATTTTGAATTAATATCATATGATATACTTGAAAAAATTGGTAGAAAAAGAGGTTGCGTTATATCAGGTGGAAATATTGATATGACAAAAGCTGCACTTTGCTTTTTAGAAGATTTAAAAAGTGGAAAGATTGGTAATATTTCTCTTGATTTGCCAAATGTTTAAAAAATATTTATAGGTAGATATATTTAAAACATATCTACCTATAAGTTGCAATTATATAAAGTGGAGGTGTTAAAATAAAAGAAGAAATATATATTTGGTTTTCTCTTTTAAAAGACTTTAATTATTATAGTTATATTAAATTAATTAAAGTGTTTAAATCTAGTATAAATATTTATGAATATTCCAAAAATTATAATCTATTTATTAATCTTTTAACTGAAAACAAAATTTCTTTATCAAATGAAGCTTTAGTTTCTATAACAAATTTTGATATAAAGAAAAAGGCTAAAAAATTATATGAATTTTTTTTAAGAAAAAATGTTTTAGTAGTTCCAATTTATTCTAAAAATTACCCTAAACAATTATATAATATTGATATACCACCACTTTGTATATTTATCTATGGCAAGATTGATATATTAAATAAAAATATAGTTTATTTATATAATGGAAAGTTTAGTAAATATGGTCAGAAAGTATATCTTGATTTTTCAAAGTATATTGCATCAAAAAATATTAGTTTAATAGGTAATAATTGCAGTAAAGAAGAAATAACGGTTAATATTAAAGTCTTTAAGGAGTTTAAAGAGAGTACAATAAATGAGTATTTAAGTAAACTATCTTTTGAAAAAGTAAATATATTTTTAATAAATGAATTTAATGAAATATATGAATATTATTTACTTTCTACTTTAGCAAAATTTATCGTAATTTTAGAGGCAAGTTATGATGATATAAATAAATTAAAATTAATTGTTGATTTTGCTATAGAACAAGGAAAAGATATCTTAGTTACACCTGGTAATATATATAATAAATATGCATATTTTTCCAATTATTTAATAAAACAAGGTGCAAATATATTACTTAGTAAACATGACATAGATTCATATATATAATATTGTAAATAAATGTTGAAAAAAGATTTACAAATTACCAAAACTAGTATATAATATTTCTAGTAAAGACAAAAGATAAGGAGGCTAAATTATGCAAAGATTACAACTTGATCCTGAAGAAAAAATAACAAGAAAAGAGTATCTAAGAAGAAAAAGAAAACAAGCAAATGGTCTTAAAAAAAGAAGTAAAATAACTTATATTGTAATTGGGCTAATGGTTGTTTTAACTATATATATATTTGCACAATATTATGTGTATAGCAAAGAAAATAATTTTAAATATGTTGCTGGAGATGATGTGGAAAAGCAACAAGTATATAATGTTTATTATGTTACAGAAGGATATACATATACACCTGTATATTCTTTAAATAGTATTAATTCAAATGGCTTTAATGATAAGACATTATATTATAATAGTGGACTTACAAACGTACAAATAGATAATGATTACGTTTATGGAATAAAAGATGAAGGTATTTATAGATTAAAGAAAGGAACAAAAGAATTAGAGACATTAATAGAAAAAGATATATTAAAATATACAATTGATGGTGATAGAATATATTATATAACTAGTAAAGAGGCAAAGTTAGGTTATGTGGATTTGAATACAATTGAAAATAAAGTATTTGATATATCTGATGTATCAGAAGTTATCGCTGATGAGAATAATTTATATGTTGTACAAGATCAGAAGACAAAAAAGATATTATTAAAGTTTAATAAAGATGGAGGAGATAAGAAGGAACTTGTAAATAGTGAAAATGTTTCATATATTGTTGACTCTGAAAATAAGATATTCTTTGTAAATAAAAAGGATAATAATAAAATATATTCTATTGACAAAAATGGGGAAAATTTACAAAAAGTAGATGATATTTCTAGTGTATCAGATAAAGGTAATATAAAGGAAATAGACGGAAAAAAATACATGTTTGAAAACAATAATTTCTTGTATTATATAAATGTAGATGATGGAAATACTTTATGGAAGATAAACTTAGATACTAAAGAAAAAGAAAAAGTAATTGCTGTTAGTGTAGAACTTCTACAAAATGTTAGCAATACTGTATTTTACAAAGTAAAAGGTGAGATGGGAGTATACTTGTATAATTATGATACAAAATTTATGTCACAAGTTACTAAAAGAAAAATAAAAGAATTTGTTGTTGATGAATATGAAGAAGTAATAGTTGATACAAGTAATCCGGAAGGATTAGTAAAGAATTAAAATTAGAAAATGAGTTCCATAATTTTTGGATCTCATTTTTTCTTGTTAAATTTAAACTTTTCTTAAAATTGTAAACAAAATACTTACACATATGTTATTTTTTAGCATTTTTTCTTGAAATTTGAGTAGTTATATAATATAATATACTTATTAAATTATGCCATGAAGGGTGGTAAAAATGAAAAAAGTAAAACTTATATATAATTCAGTGGCAGGTCAAAGTAAATTTAAATATTTCCTTGACACTATAATAGAAAAATTTATGCAAAATGGGATTGAAGTATCTGTATTTAGAGCAGGAAAGAAAACAAATCTTTATGAGTATTTAAAAGATGCTGATGAAGAAGGTGTTTATGGAATTGTTGTTGCAGGTGGAGACGGTACAATAAATAGAGTTGTAAATGTTATGATGAAGAATAATATAAAAACACCTCTTGGAATCATACCGGCTGGTACATCAAATGATTTTGCAAGACATATAAAAATGCCATATAATTTTTCTGATTGCATAGATAAAATACTTGCTTCAAATATTCAACCTGTTGATGTAGGTCTTGCAAATGATAAATATTTTATAAATGTGTGTTCTGCTGGTCTATTTAGTAATGCTTCACAAAAAGTAGATACAAACTTAAAAAATGCTATAGGAAAGTTATCATATATTTTAACAGCAGCAGATCAATTGTTTAAGTTTAAACCTTTTGAAATAAGAGTTGAAACTACTAAGGAGACCATACAGGAGAAAGTAAATTTATTTTTAATATTTAATGGAAGTAGTGCGGGTGGAATTGACAAGTTTACAGATAACTCTAGTATTCATGATGGACTACTTGATATTTTAATAATAAAAAATTGTAAAATGATTGAGTTACCACAGTTACTTGGTAAAGTACTGGCAGGTAAACATTTTGATGATGAACATGTTATATACTTAAAAGAAGATTGGGTAAAAATATCAAAGGTAAAAGGTAGATGTGATGAGCCAGATGTTGATGGTGACGAAGGACCAAATTTCCCACTTGAAGTAAGATGTATAAAACATGGAATTAATATGTTCTTATAATAGCATAGAGGGTGAACTTATTGGAAAATGAAGTTATTCAAAAAATTGAAAATCAGATTAAAAAATCAAGTATATTATTGAAGGATTATGCTACAAAATATGATGAAGCTATAAGACTAGTTGAAGATGAAAAAGATTTTAGGCTAGATTTTCAAAGAGATTCTGATAGAATAATACATTCTCATTCATATACTAGATATATTAATAAAACACAAGTATATTCAAATTTAGAAGATGATAATATTTCAAGAAGAATGACACATGTGCAATTTGTAAGTAGAGCAGCAAGAACAATAGCAAGAGGTTTAGGATTAAATGAAGACCTTTGTGAAGCAATTTCTCTTGGACATGATGTCGGACATGTTCCATTTGGACATTTTGGAGAATCAGTATTAAATGATATATCTAAAAGTAGAACAGGACTTTGTTTTGCACATAATTTAAATAGTTTTAGAGTGTTTAAAGATGTTGAAAAAAAGGGGAAAGGCTGTAATCTTACAATACAAGTTCTAGATGGAATAATGTGTCATAATGGTGAAATGGTAAAAGCTAAGTATGCACCAATAAACAAAACAAAAGAAGATGTTTTAAAAGAATATGAAGAATGTCGAAAAGATGAAAGTAAAATTTTAAAATTAATACCTATGACACTGGAAGGATGTGTCGTAAGAGTATCAGATATTATTGGATATATTGGCAAGGATATAGATGATGCAAGAAAATTAGAAGTTTTTGATATTGATACATTGCCAGAGTCTGTAAAAGCAACACTTGGTAGTACCAATGTTGAAATAATGAACAATATTATTACTGATATAATGATTCAAAGTTATGGTAAACCATATATTCAAATGTCTGAAAATGTATATGAACAAGTTGAAAAATTAAAAAAATTCAATTATGAAAACATATATTACAAAGCAATGGATAGTAAAGAGAAAAAATATATAACTAATATGTTTAATGAATTATATGAAGTATATATTAATGCATTAGAAAAAGAAGATAAGTCAAACGATATTTATGAAGTGTTTTTAAAAGATATGAATGTTGAATATTTAAATAACAGTAATAATGATGAAAAAGTTATAGATTTTATTGCTTCTATGACTGATAATTATATTCAAAAACAATATGATAAATATATAAAATAAGGAGAAATTTATATGTATGGTAAAGATATAGATAGAAAATGGCAAAAAGTATGGGATGATGAAAAAATAGCAAGTTTTAATAAGAAAAACATAGACAAAAAATATTATTGTCTAGAAATGTTTTCTTATCCATCAGGTGCAAAACTTCATGTAGGACATTGGTATAATTATGGGCCAGTTGATACTTTTGCAAGATTTAAGAAAATGCAAGGTTATGAAGTGTTCCAACCAATGGGATTTGATGCTTTTGGATTACCAGCTGAAAACTATGCTATAAAAACAGGAATACATCCTTATGATTCAACAATGAAAAATATTGAAACTATGGAGTCACAATTAAAAGCAATGGGCGCTATGTTTAACTGGGATGCAGAAGTAGTTACTTGTAAAGAAGATTATTACAAATGGACACAATGGCTATTCTTAAAATTATATGAAATGGGACTAGCTTATAGAAAGAAAGCAAATGTTAACTGGTGTCCAAGTTGTAACACTGTTCTTGCAAATGAACAAGTAGTAGAAGGATTATGTGAAAGATGTAGTAGCGTTGTAACTAAAAAAGATTTAACTCAATGGTTTTTTAAAATAACTGATTATGCAGAAGAATTATTAGATGGTTTAAAAGAGTTAGATTGGCCAGAAAAAACTAAAAAGATTCAAACTAATTGGATTGGAAAATCTACAGGTTCAATTGCAACTTTTAAAGTGGATGGAAAAGACTTATCTTTTGATGTATTTACTACAAGGGTTGATACAATATGTGGTGTATCATATGTTGTAATTGCACCAGAACATGAAATTGTAGACAAAATAACTACTGACGAACATAAAAAAGAAGTAGAAGAGTATAAAGAAAAATGCAAGATAATTACTGAAATAGATAGACTTGCAGAAGATAGAGAAAAAACAGGAGTATTTACAGGAAGTTATGCAATAAATCCTGTTACTTTAGAAAAAGTACAAATATGGATTGCTGATTATGTATTAGCAACATATGGAACAGGTTGTGTAATGGCTGTTCCAGCACATGATGAAAGAGATTATATATTTGCAAATAAATATAATTTGGATATAAAGCAAGTAATTGCTCCTAGTGATTCAAGTAATATTAATTTAGATAAAGAGGCTTATACAGAAAGTGGAATACTTGTTAATTCTGGAGATTTTAATGGTCTTACAACAGATGAGGCTAAAAAGAAAATTACAGAATATTTAAAAGAAAAGAAACTAGGAGATTTCAAGGTTACATATAGGTTACGTGATTGGCTAGTATCTCGTCAAAGATATTGGGGTGCTCCAATTCCAATTATTTATTGTGATAAATGTGGCGTAGTACCAGTACCTGAAAAAGACTTACCAGTTAAATTACCATATAATGTTGAGTTCAAACCAGATGGAAAGAGTCCTCTTGCAAAATCAGAAGAATTTGTTAATACTACATGTCCACATTGTGGTGGTAAAGCAAAAAGAGAAACTGACACTTTAGATACCTTTGTATGTTCATCTTGGTATCAGTTTAGATATCCAGACAATAAAAATAGTGAAAAAATATTCGATACTGAATGGATTGATAAGATGCTACCAGTTGATAAATATGTTGGTGGACCTGAGCATGCTGCAATGCACTTGTTATATGCAAGATTTATAACTAAAGTATTAAGAGATGCAGGTTATACTAAAGTAAGTGAACCTTTTAAATCATTAGTACATCAAGGTCTTATACTTGGACCAGATGGAAACAAAATGAGCAAATCTAAAGGAAATGTTATTTCTCCTGATGATTATGTAGATAAATATGGTTCTGATGTATTTAGAATGTATTTAATGTTTGGATTTAGCTATGTTGAAGGTGGCCCATGGAGTGAAGAAGGCGTAACTGCTATGGTTAAATACTTTGGTAGACTTGAGAGATTATTAGATAAAATGATATCTTTAAAAGACACAAATGTAGATAAAATAAGTAATAATGAAAAAGAATTATTATATATATTTAACAATTTAATTAAAGGTATAAATTATGATCTTGAGCATATGCAATTTAATACTGGAATAGCTAAGATAATGGAGATTACAAACGCTTTTTATAAATATGATCAATCTGTAGAAGATGAAAATAAAAATACTAAGCTTATAAAAGATACAATAAATAAATTTATTCGTATTATAGCTCCATTTGCACCACATTTTTCAGAAGAAATGTGGAATAGAGCTGGAAATGAAGTATCTGTATTTAATACAGAGTATCCAACTTGTGATAATAGATGGTTGGAAAAAGATGAAATAGAAATACCAGTACAAATAAATGGTAATGTTAAATTTGTAGTAACAATTCCTAAAGATTCAGAAAATGAACAAGTAGAAAAAATCGTTTTAAATGATGAAAGGTTAGCTGGTTATTTAAACGGAAGAAGTATAAAAAAGGTAATAGTTGTAAGAGGTAAAATAGTAAATATCGTAGTAGCTTAATTTAAAGAAGGGTGAGATATTATAAATGAGTGAAGAAAGTCTAAATATATTAATTGGATTAATTGAAGTCTGTATAGGTTTTCTACTTGGTTTTATTATTTATTTGTTTTTTGATAGAAAAAATAGAAACCAAAGTAAAATTGTTGAAAAGCATGCATATACAGATCAATTAACGGGAAGAGGTAATAGATATCTTTTCTTATCAGTACTTGATAAGCTTATTGCAAAAAAGAAAAAGTTTGCTGTGTGTTTTATGGATTTAGATGGATTTAAACAAATAAATGATTCTATGGGACATGATGCTGGTGATGAACTTTTAATTGCTCTTGCAAATACCTTTGATAGCAAACTACCTAAAAACGCAGTGGCATATAGATTAGGTGGAGATGAATTTGCTATTGTTATACAAGATATAAAAACTACAGAGGATATTACTAAATTATTAGATGATTTAAGGGATACATTTAGAACTCCTTTTATAATAGAAAATACTAGTATATCACTTGAATATAGTCTTGGTGTAGCTATTTATCCAGAAGATGCTGATAATAGAAAAGATTTAATTAATTATGCAGATGATGCAATGTATTATATAAAAGAACATGGTAAGAATGATTATTATTTTCATAATAAAGCTTTGAAGGCAAAAATGGAAAATCAAACAAAGATGCAAGCAGCTTTAAAAAATGCTTATGCTAATAATCAGTTTGCTATATCTTTGCAACCAAGAATTGATATAAAAGAAACAAGTAAAATATGTTTTGAAGCTTTGCTTTACTGGAATCACTCTACACTTGGTAAATTACCTTCTTCGTATTTTATAAAACAAGCAGATGATATGGCACTTACTATAAAATTAGATAAATATGTACTAGAAAGTGTATGTAAAGGATTAAATGAACTAAAAGAAAAAGGCGTTAAAAACATAAAAATAGCAGTAAATATATCAAATAAACATGCTTCTAAAAAAGACTTTATTGATAAACTATGTAATATTTTAAAAGAATATAATATTGGACCAGGTGAAGTTCAAATTGAGCTTACTGATACAATAGAGTTAAATAAAATAGAAAATTATAAAATGATGTTTGAAAGATTAAAAGAATGTGGTGCAGATATCATTATAAATAATTTTGAAATAAAATATGAAGCTTTAGAATTATTTAGTGGATTACCTGTTGATGAAATTAAACTTTCATCTGATTATCTAAGTGAAGAGAGTAAAGTTAATCCTGAAATGCTAGAGGATGTTATAAGATTAAGTAAAAAATTAAATTATAAAGTTATTATAAATTCAATTGACAATGAAATTAAATTAAATGGTGCTATAAAAAACGGTGCTGACAAGATACAAGGTGACTTTTTATTTAAGAAAATGGAAGTTGAGTTACTAGATGAATTTATTTCTGAATATAGTAGTTTTATATATAAAATAGATAATATAATATTAACAGCAAAAAATACAAAGAAATAAATATTAAAATGTAAAAAAACAATAAAAAATATAAAAAAACTGTTGACAAAGGATATATTATAGGTTATAATTATACTTGTCAACAAGATGTGGGCGCTTAGCTCAGTTGGGAGAGCATCTGCCTTACAAGCAGGGGGTCACAGGTTCGAGCCCTGTAGTGCCCACCATTTATTTGTTTATGGCCTGGTAGTTCAGTTGGTTAGAACGCTAGCCTGTCACGCTAGAGGTCGTGGGTTCGAGCCCCATTCAGGTCGCCATTTTTTTTTAGCATTTTTCAATTGGCTTGATAGCTCAGTTGGTAGAGCAGAGGACTGAAAATCCTCGTGTCAGTGGTTCGATTCCACTTCAAGCCACCATTTAACTTAAGTTGCGGGAGTAGCTCAGTTGATAGAGCGCCGCCTTGCCAAGGCGGAGGTCGCGGGTTTGAGCCCCGTCTCCCGCTCCATTTTTTTATAAATTCAATAAAATTAGTACTAAAAAATAAATATATAAATATAATATACTATACGGCGACTTAGCCAAGTGGTAAGGCACGGCTCTGCAAAAGCCTGATCATCAGTTCAAATCTGATAGTCGCCTCCAAAATATTAACGGCTCTTTGTCAATAGTTGGGGTGCAAAATCCTAAAATTGATTAAAATTGCTAGAATTGAGATGGATTTAAAATTC
>CALXJG010000009.1 GCA_944388565.1 uncultured Clostridia bacterium | reverse complement strand
TATATTATTATACACAAAAATGTACCCAATGTGAAGACACTCTTTTTTTTAGTGTCCACTCCATTGGGTACATTATACTCTTTTTTAATCTTCTTCATCTTCTGATTTATGATGTTTACACCAATTATCCTCTTCGTAATCTCTTTTATCTAAACTACATCTGTATGTTCCATCTCTATTTTCACTTCCATGAATGCAGTTATTACAACAATCATATTTACCTCTGCCCATAAAATTCACTCCTTTATAACAATTATATATTAAATGGAAATTTTGTTACTTCCCATATACCTTTTTTTGTAGAACCTATTCTTTTTATAATGCCATTTTCTTTTAATTTTTTTATATTATATGATACTCCATCTCTGGTAATTTTTAGTTTCTCTGCCATATCTTTTTGTGTTATACTTGGATTTTTTTTAATAAGTTCAATAATTTTTTCTTGTGTAGTTTCTTGTGTAGTTTCTTGTGTAGTTGTTTCTAATAGCTCATCTAAGGTTTCATCAATCATTTTTAACATAAATTCAATAAATTCATTAGAATTTCCTTTATTATTACAATTATGTATTGCTTTATAGTAATCATTCTGATACTTTTTTATTAAACTTTCAATCGGAATATATTCAAATATTTTTTCCCATTTAGCAAGTAGAGCAGTTTGCCATAATCTTGCCATCCTGCCATTGCCGTCAGAGAATGGATGAATGAATACAAATTCATAATGAAATACTGAAGAAAGTATTAAAGGATTAACAGTTTCTTTTGATTCGTTTAACCAATTAAAAAGTTGTTCAATTAATGAAGGAACTAATTTTGATGGTGGGCACATAAATATTAAGTTTTCACCATCATAAACACCTTCTCCATGATTTCTAAATTTTCCACCATCATCTTGAATTAAAAAAGTCATTATTCCATGAATTTTTTTTATATCTTCTATAGAATATGGATTAATGTTTTCTAATTCATTATAAGCATTATAAGCATTTTTTACCTCTTGTATATCTTTTTTATCACCAATAACTGCTTTACCATTAATTACATCTTTAACTTGATTTAATGATAATGGATTATTTTCTATAGCAAGTGAAGAATGGATAGAGTTAATTCTATTTTGTTTCCTTAATTCAGGTTGTTTGTTTAAATTTATATAATCGATTTTACCAACCTTTTTCATTATTCTAGATACATAATCTAACATTTTATCAGTTATATTATATGGTGGATAATTCATTTTTAACCTCCAATTATATTATTTCAATTCATACTTTATATATTGTAATTATATATTTTTGTTATATATTTGTCAATAAAGTTTTAATATCATTTATATACAATTGCATAGAATAAATTTTACTGGTATAATAATATATACTTAAAAATTTTTTGGTGGTAAAAATGATAATTGTTGATAATAGAATAAGAAAAATAGAAATGGAGTTTCTTAATAAATTAGATAGAAATATACTTGCTTTACCAAGTATTAACAATGTGTATGAAGAAATCTCCTCACATGTAGATATTTATATTTCAAAAATAAAAGATACATTAATTATTGAAAAAGCAATGTATGATAATATAAAAGAAAAGGTATTAGATAATGATATTTGCATTGTAAGAGGAAATGAAACTGTAAAAAATCCTTATCCAAATGATATATTATATAATGTATGCGTTATTGGAAATAATGCAATACATAACTTTAAATATACAGATAAAAAGTTATTAGAAATTATTGATAAAAAAGGGCTTAATAAAATTAATATAAATCAAGGGTATTCTAATTGTAGCATAGCAGTAATAGATGATAATAGTGCGATAGTATCTGATAAGAAAATAGCAAATATGTTACAAGAATATGGAATAGATACATTATATATAGATGAAAAGCTAGATATAAAACTATTAGATAAAAAAGGAAATTATTCTAAGATGTCAGGATTTATAGGTGGAGCAATAGAAAGAATGGAGAATAATGTAATAGTATTTGGAGATTTAAACAAGATAGATAAAGAAAATAAAATAAGAAATTTTATAACTAGTAGAAACCTAAATGTAATAGATTTTAAAGGATTTGATGTAATAGATTATGGAGGCATTATTAAAATATAAATTATTTATATATAATATTGCACAATATGTAAAAATTTGATATAATGTGTCATGTAATATAAACTTTTGTTTGTATTTATGAGAGGAAAATAAAATATGAGTGAATTATTAAATGGATTAAATGATAAACAAAAAGAAGCAGCTATGTATGTAGATGGTCCACTTTTAATACTTGCAGGAGCAGGAAGTGGTAAGACAAGAACACTTACATATAAAATAGCTTATTTATTAGAAGAAGGAATTGTTAAACCATGGGAAATACTGGCAATCACTTTTACAAATAAAGCGGCAAAAGAGATGAAGACAAGAGTAGAAAGCCTAATTGGTGAAAATGGAAATGATATTTGGCTTGGTACATTCCATTCAGTTTGTGTAAGAATATTAAAAAGAGAAATAAATTTAATTGGATATTCTACAGATTTTAATATATTTGATGAATTAGATAAAGAGAAAGTTATAAAGGAAGTATTAAAAAAACTTAATATAGATGATAAAGTTTACCCTGTATCTTTAATAAAATATGAAATAAGTAATGCAAAAGATAAAATGATTGACTATGTAAAATATAAAAATGATGCAATAGGAGATTTTAGGAAGGAAAAAATAGCAGAGGTATATGAACTTTATCAAAAAACTTTAAAACAAAATAATGCTTTAGATTTTGATGATATAATAATGCTTACAGTAAAGATTTTTCTAGAAAATCCAGATAGACTAAATTATTATCAAAATAAATTTAAGTATATATTAGTAGATGAATATCAAGATACTAATAAAGTTCAATTTATATTAATAAGCTTGTTATCTGCTGCACATGGCAAAATATGTGTTGTAGGTGATGAGTCACAAAGTATATATGGATTTAGAGGTGCAGATATATCAAATATACTTAATTTTGAAAGAGAATATCCAAATGCTAAGGTAGTAAAACTTGAAGAAAATTATAGAAGTACTAAGAATATTTTAAATGCTGCAAACGAAGTTATAAAAAATAACAAATCTAAAATTGATAAGAAACTATGGACTGAAAATGATGAAGGAGAAAAAATTTGTTATAAAACATTACCAAATGAGTATGAAGAAGTAGAGTTTGTAGTAGATAAAATAGATGAAATTTGTAAAAAAGAAAATAAAACATATTCAGACTTTGCAGTATTATTTAGAACTAATGCACAAGCACGTGTACTTGAAGAAGTGTTTATGAGAAATGGAACACCATATAAATTAATAGGTGGATTAAAGTTCTATTCAAGAAAAGAAATAAAAGATTTAACTTCATATTTAAAGTTAATACAAAATAAAGATGATAATATTTCATTAAAAAGAATAATTAATGAACCAAAAAGAGGAATAGGTGATACGGCATTAGATAGACTTGATATTCTTGCAACAGAAAATAACATATCTATATTTGAACTAATACAAGATAGCAACAATTTAATTGGTATTAGAAGTGCTGGAAATATAATAATGTTTAGAGATATGATAAATGAACTTATTGCTTTAAAAGATAAAATAAAAATATCTGAACTTATGAAAGAAGTATTAAAAAAATCAGGTTATGAAGATATGCTAAATCAAGAAGATTCTAAAGAAAGCGAAATGAGATTTGAAAATTTAATGGAGTTTATTGGAGTTGCCATGGAATTTGAAAATGAAACTGCAGATGCAACTTTAGCTGACTTTTTAGATAGCATAGCACTTGTATCAGATGTAGATAAGCTTGATGAAAGTTCCGAAGCTGTAACATTAATGACAATGCATAGTGCTAAAGGATTAGAATTTGATGATGTTTTCTTAGTAGGAATGGAAGATGGGCTATTTCCATCAAAAAGATCAATAGATGAAGTTGATGGAATAGAAGAGGAAAGAAGACTATGTTATGTTGGTATTACAAGAGCAAAAGAAAGACTATATATAACAAATGCTTCAAAAAGAACACTTTATGGGTCAACAACATATACTATGCCTTCAAGGTTTGTTGATGAAATTTCAGATGATTTATTAGATGAAGAATCACAAGAAAATAAATCACTAAGGAAAAGGAAAAGTGAGGATTATCTTGACAATGAATATTCACAAGTTGATAGTATAATCTCATCTAATAACTTTATACCAAAAAGTACTTCTAATAAATCTAGTTTTGGACTTAGTGTAGATAGTTTCTTAAAGAACATATCAGGAGTTAGTTCAAAACCTTCATATGAATCCAAAAGTTTTAATAATGACTATACTGTAGGTATGCAAGTTAAACACAAAAAATTTGGTGTAGGTGTAATTAAGAAAATAGAAGAAGAAGGAGAAGATTTTAAACTAGATATACAGTTTGAAAACTTTGGCTTTAAAAGATTAATGGCAAACTTTACACCACTTGAGATAATAGAAAAATAAAAAGAATTGAGAGAATTTAAGAATATAACTTAATTCTCTCAATTGTTTTTTAAGGATATTAATCATTTGTTACTATTTTTAAATAATTCTTTAATATACAATTCTTTATTTTTTAGTTCGTTATTTTTTCCCTGTAATAAATTTTCAAAAAACATTATTAGATAATTAAATGTAGGATAGATTCCTTTTGGAATATTTCCATAATTACTTCTTACTAAAGCATTTCTAAAATACAAACTTTTATTTTTAAACATATCATTATTAACAGTAAATCCCATATTATTAAGATATTTTTCAATAAATACTGCTACTGTTCTTGTGTTACCTTCAGGGAAAGGATGAACTTGCCAAATGTTAGAAGTAAATCTTGCAATATGCTTTATAAATTCGTCATTATTTAACACTGAATAATCAAATTCCTTTTCTTCTTTAAAATCATGCTCGTAATAATTTTCAATATCTTGATAATTTACGTATTTTACAGTATCTCCATTTAGTATTTCTTCTTTTTTGGTAATATTATAATTTCTGTAATTTCCTGCAAAATCATAAATTCCACTAAATAAGTATTTATGTATATTCTTTAAAGTAATAGGACTAAATCCAAAACTTCTATCTTCTAATAGTTCAGCTATTCTTAAAGATACTAAATCACATTCTTTTTCTCTTTGAATGTTTACATCTTTTGAATTTTTTGTTTCATAATATGTTTTTAGTAAGTTTTCTACTTCGTAATATTTTAAATCACCGTTAATATTTTTTTTAGATAATTCTAATAAATATTTAGAAGGCTCTAAGTTATCAACTTTATTTAATCCAATACCTGTATTCCAATATTCTTGTTTCTTTGAACTATCGGTTATTTCATTTTCAATTATATAATTTTCTTTATTTGACATATAAAACCTCCTAGTATAAATCTTCTTTTTTATTACTATTATATTATACCATAAAATGCTTAAAAAAACTATATTTTTAACTATTTTTCTTAATCAAATAACGTTTATTTCTTAAAAAGTATATTCTACAAAAATAAACTTTTAAATTGTTACAAATATATTTCAAAACTTACAAATTACTTAAAAAATAACAAAATTTAAAAAAGTGGTTCACAAATTTTAAAATATATAGTATAATAAAAAAATAATAAGGTGGGTTAAAGCATGAAAGAATTATTAAAAAGGTTGATATGTTCTATACTGTTTTTATGTATAGTATTTGTTATATTTTTTACTTTAAAAGTTGGACAAGATAACAAGAATATTAAAGAGGCAAATTTGGTTGTTTTCGGAGATAATATAGATGCAGAGTATAAACCATTTGTGGAGGAAGATGGTATATATATAGCTGTTGATACAATTAAGAAGCTTATTGATGAAAATATTTATTATGATAAAGTAGCTACAAAAATAATAGTAACAACATATGATAAGGTTCTAAAATTTAAAATTGATGAAAACAAGATGTCAACAAATTTTGAATACTCTGATATAAAAAATGAAGCTAAACTTCTTAATAATGCACCATACATTGATATAAATTTGTTAAAGGATTTATATAATATAAATGTAGAATATAATGATGATACTTCTACAATTTCTATAGATAGAAAAGAAACTTCTGATATTGAAGTAAAATACAATAATGTAAAGGTGTATTCTGATATAAATACAAAATCACAAGTATTAGAAACTTTAAATAAAGGAAGTAAGGTAACAGCATATACTGAGAGTTTAAAACATAACAGATGGTATAAAATAAAAACAGACTCTGGAGTTATAGGATATATTTCAAAAAATAATATTGATATACCAAATATAGAAAATAACAATTCTAATGAGGAAAGTAATGAAAGTGGCAGTAACGAAAAAATAACAATGTTTTGGCAATATGGAAGTAATCTTAATACTTTAGGTAACAAAATAGAAGGAGTAGATGTTGTTTCTCCAACTTGGTATGAGTTAAAAAATTCAAATGGTGATATTAACTCTGAATATAGTAAGTCATACTATGAAAAAGCTAAAGCAAATGGCTATGAGATTTGGCCTATAATAACTAATGGTATAGATTCTACAAATTATTCTCCTGAAGATACATCAAAAATGCTAAATAGTGAATATTCAAGAGAGAAGTTTATTAAAAACTTGGTAGAAATATTAAAAGAAGATAAAGTTGAAGGTATAAATATGGACTTTGAATCTATGAAAACAGAGGATAAAGACTTATATACTCAACTAATAAGAGAGATGGCACCAATACTTAGAAGAGAAAATATAAAATTATCTGTAGACATGTATTTTGTTGCATATATAGATAGAAAAAGAGTAGGACAAGCAAGTGATTATGTTATATTAATGGGATATGATCAAAGAGGATCATGGTCATCTGAAGCGGGTTCTATAGCAGAGGCTACTTGGGTTGAAAAAAATATAGAATCATTATTAAACGATTCAAAGATACCACCTGAAAAAATAATTCTTGGTGTTCCTTTCTATACTAGACTTTGGACAGAAAAAGCAGGAACAGAAAAACCAACTACTACAGTATATACAATGAAGGATTGTCAAGAATTTATAAATGATAATAATTTAACACCTGTCTGGGATCAAGACGCAGGTCAAAATTATGCTGAATATTCAAGAGGAGATTATACATATAAATTATGGATTGAAGATAAAGATTCTATAAAAAGAAGAGTGGAAACTGTTAATAAGTATAACTTAGCTGGAATTACTGGTTGGAGAAAAGGTCTAGAAACTCCAGATATTTGGCAAGTTATATATGAAAATTTAAAATAAAATTAATTAATGAGGTAAGTATTATTTGCTTACTTCATTAATTTTTTATATATTAAGTAAAAATTTTAATCTTTAAATAAATTCATATAAAAATTGACAAATAGTATATAAAATTATATAATAGATAGGATAGGAATTTGTAAATATGAAATGGAGAAAAATATGTTGATAAGTCCAGAAGAAATAAATAAAATATTAAGTGTTACTGGGAGTGAAATTACAAATCGTGGTAAAAAATATTTTGAACAATCAAAAGTAAAAATTGATGAATGTGTTATAAAAAGTAATACGGCATTTAAAGTAAGGACCTTAGTTTGTGGAAAAGAAATGTATAGTGTGTATATTTTAAAAGAAAAGGGAAAAGTAAAATATAAATGTGATTGCCCAACTTTTCTTAAAAACCGTGCACCTTGTAAACACATTATAGCAACTTTTTTTGATATATATATAAATCCTGAAAATTACCAAGAATTTAGTAATTCATCACAAATAAAACCAATAGATGATACTATTATAAATAAAAAGGTATATAGAGGTATTGTAAATGAAAATAAAAGAACTAGTGGACTTATATCATATTATGAAAATATAGAAGCAGAAAATGAAGAATCTAAAAAATTAGGTGTTAATTTAATTCCAAGCCTTAGAATAGCTGGATTTAATGACTCGGATTTAGAAGTAAGTTTTAAAATTGGAATAGATAGATTATATATTCTAAGAGACATATATGAGTTTTTCGAAACAATGAGTGATGAAGAAATATTAAAACTTGGAAAAAAATTAGAATTTAAGAATGTTTTAGAAAATTTTTCAGATAATTCAAAGCCACTTGCTAAATTTATATTTAATTATGCTTCATCATATTTTAAATTAAACAAAATAGCAAATAGTAGGATTGATATAAATAGAATATTTAAAAGCATTATAAATCTAGAATATTCTACTTTTGATGATTTCTTTTATATTATGAAAGGAAAAAAAGTACATATAGAAAATTATGATGTAGATGAAATCGAATTTATAGAAGAAAATCCACCTCTTGAATTTAATGTAGTTGAAAATGAAAATGTTGGTCTAAATATACTAGATGTATCTGGTAAATATATGCTATATAATGGACAAGATGCTATATATATATTATATAAAGATAAATTATACAAATGTAGCAATGAGTTTAAAAATAATGTTTATCCACTTTTAAAAGAGTTTATACAAAGGAAAAACAATTGTATAAAAATTCAAAAAGAAGAAGCAACTAATTTTTGTGAATATTTAATTCCAGTTGTAAAAGAAAGTTGCAAGGTAAATATAGATGAGGAAATACTTAAGACACATAAAGCAGATAAACTTGGGACTAAAGTATATCTTGATATAGATGATAACTCTAATATAGTAGCTCAAGTTATCTTTTGCTATAACGATTATGAATTTAATCCATTTGATAAAAATATAAAAGTTAAATGTAATAGAAATAATAATGAAGAAACTAAAGCCATGAAACTTTTCCAAAAGTATGAATTTGTTATTGATATTAAAGATAATAATTTATATCTAACTAATGAAGATAAAATATACAGATTTTTAACTGAAGGAATTAACGAATTCATGGAAAAATTTGAGGTATTAGTAACAGATAAATTAAAAAACAAACAAATTGTTGGGCATAAAATATTAAATATTGGTGTAAGAATAAAAAATGATTTAATAGAAGTTAATTTAGATGACTTAGGAATTAGTGAAAGTGAATTAAAAGACATATTTAAAAGATATAAACTTAAGAAAAAATACTACCGTTTAAAAAATGGTACATACTTAAATTTGGAAGGCACTAGTATTGATACTTTAGTAAGTCTAAATCAAAATTTAGGAATATCAGAAAAAGAACTATCAAATGGGAATATAAAATTACAAAAACATAGAGCTTTTTATTTGGAAAACTTACTAAAACAAAAAGAAGATATAAATTTTGAAGAAGATAATAAATTTAGCGAGATTGTAAATGGAATTAAAAATATAGAAGAAAAGAAGTATGAAATTCCTAAAACTATGGTAGGTATTTTAAGACCTTATCAAAGAATAGGTTTTAACTGGTTAAAGAATTTAGAAAACTATGGATTTGGAGGAATACTTGCTGATGATATGGGACTTGGAAAAACTATACAAATTATAACATTACTGTTAGATGAGAAATTAAAAAATACCAATTCAACTTCTATAGTAGTATGTCCAAGTTCATTATATATTAATTGGCAAAAGGAAATAAATAGGTTTGCACCTGAAATAAAAATACTAGTTGTTTCTGGTATTGCAGATGTAAGAAAAGAATTAATAAAAAATATCAATAAATATGATGTAATATTAACATCTTATGATTTATTAAAAAGAGATATTGAATATTATAAAGATATAAATTTTAAATATGCAATAGCTGATGAAGCACAGTATATAAAAAATAATAATACAAAAAATTCTAAGGCCTTAAAGAAAATTAATGCTAAGACAAGATTTGCATTAACTGGTACTCCTATAGAAAATTCTTTATCCGAACTTTGGTCTATTTTTGATTTTATAATGCCAGGTTACTTATTCTCATACAATAAATTCAAAGAACAGTATGAACAACTTATAATAAAAGAGGGAAATAAAGAAGTATTAGATAGATTACAAAAAATTGTAGCACCTTTTGTTTTAAGACGTATTAAAAAAGATGTTTTAAAGGAACTTCCAGATAAGACTGAAACTGTAATGTATAGTGAGATGGAAGATAAGCAAAGAGAAATATATAATGCATTTCTTGCAAAATCAAAATTAGAGATGGAAGAAGAATTTGAAAATGTTGGATTTGAAAAGAGCAAAATGAAGATTTTATCATTAATAACAAGATTAAGACAAATTTGTTGCCATCCTTCACTTTTTATGCAAGGATATGAAAGTGGCAGTGCAAAATTAGAACAGTGCATGCAAATAATTGAAGATGCAACATCAGCAGGACATAAGATATTACTTTTCTCAGGTTTTACATCAATGTTTGATATAATAACTCCTGAACTAGAAAAAAGAAATATAAATTATTTAATGTTAACTGGTAAAACTCAAGTCGATACTAGAATAGAAATGGTAGAAAAATTTAATAAAGGCGAAAATATAAAAGTATTTCTTATTTCATTAAAGGCAGGAGGAACAGGTTTAAATCTTACTGGTGCAGATATGGTAATTCATTATGATCCATGGTGGAATTTATCTGCTCAAAATCAAGCTACAGATAGAGCATATAGAATAGGGCAAAGAAATAATGTACAGGTTTTTAAACTTATTACTCAAAATAGTATTGAAGAGAAAATTTTAAATCTACAAAATATAAAAATGGAACTTACTGATTCAGTTATATCAGCAAAAGAAACATTTATAAGTAGAATGAGTAAAGAGGAAATTTTAGATTTGTTTAATACATAAAGAATATATAATGGTGAATTTATTAAAAATTCATCATTATTTTTTTGTAAAATTATTTTACTTTGCAAAAATAATTATTTAAACTCTAAAAGTTATTTTTATTTATAAAAATAACTTCAGACTATTGACAAAAGTTTTTATACTTTGTCAACAGTCTGGAGAAGATATGAAATGATATTCATATCTTCTTTTTTTGCTAAAACTAGATAAAAAAATCAGTTAATAACATCATATTTCTACAATAATTTTGAAAGATATAGTGTATAACATTATATAATAGAGGTGGGAAAATGATAGAAGAAATTTTAAAGTTTTTACCAGAACAAATAGCAACGGAAGTAAGAAGTGTAGGTTCAAAGGATGGAATAAATGAAATAAGATTAAGAGTAAATAGAAGGGTTATAGTTATAACGTCAAATATAGAAGTATTTTTAAGTTATGTAGTAAATCTTCATGACTTGCTTGAAATATTAGTTAAAGTATCTAGAAATTCAATATATGCAATACAAAATGATATAAATAATGGTTTTGTCGTTGTAAAAGGCGGTCATAGGATTGGTATATGTGGTGAAGCTGTAATGCTTAATGGGGATATAAAAAATATAAAAAACATAAATAGCATGAATATAAGAATAGCAAGGCAGATGATAGGTTGTGCAGATAATTTAATGCCATACATTTTAAGAAATAATACAATAGAAAATACACTTATAGTATCTCCTCCCGGTTGTGGTAAAACCACTATGCTTAGAGATGTTATAAGACAAGTAAGCAATGGAGTAAAGAAAAGAAATTTTTACGGATTAAATGTAGGACTTGTTGATGAGAGAGGAGAGATTGCTTCAGTATCTAATGGATTTGCAAATTTAGATGTTGGTATGAGGACTGATATAATATCTAATGCTCCTAAACATATAGGCATGGAGATGATAGTAAGAAGTATGGGAGTATCTGTAATAGCTACTGATGAAGTAGGAAGTATGAAAGATATTGAAGCTATAAAATATGCAAGTTTAAGTGGAGTTAAGATGATATTTACAATGCATGGTTCTAGTGTTGATGATATAAAAAGAAAGACTGGTATAAAAGAATTAATAGATAACGGATTATTTGAAGAAGTAATTATATTATCAGGAAGGAATGGACCTGGTACTATTGAGAAAATAGAGAAATTAAATAGTATGAAAAAAGAGGTGGTATAAATGGTAGTATTAAAATTATTGCTTTCTGCTGCTATAGTTTTTCTTACAGCATATTTAGGAAATATGAAAGCATCAAAATTAAAACAAAGAGAATATATTTTAAGGGAAGCGGTTACATTTTTTAATCTTGTAAAAAATGAGATGAAATATATGATGTGTATACTACCTAATGCATACGAAATAGCAAGGCAAAAACTTACTACACCATTAAAAGAAGCTATTGGACAAATAGCTGTTGATATGGTTACTTTCGAAAATGTTGATGCTGTTGATAGAAGTATAATAGAAAATATATCTAAATTAGATAGTCTATCAAGTTATGATAAAAATATCATAGCCTCAACATTAAAAAGTTTAGGTAGAAACGATTTAGAATCGCAAATTAATATAATAGAAAACGGTATAGAAATATTGGATAATCAAATTAAAGAGGCAAATGAATTTAAAATAACAAACTCAAAACTATATAGAACTATTGGTACTATAACAGGGATAATGATTGTGGTTATATTCATATGATGGGGTGAAATTTATGGACATAGATTTACTGTTTAAAATAGCAGGAATAGGTATATTAGTAGCTGTTTTAAGTCAAGTTTTAAGTAAGGCTGGTAGAGAGGATCAAGCAATGATGACAACTCTTACAGGCCTTATAATAGTACTTATGCTAGTTATAACACAAATTAGTGATTTATTCGAAACTGTAAGGACTGTGTTTAAATTATAGGTGATAAAATGGAAATTTTTAAGGTGGTTAGTTTTTGTATAATAGCAACAATTCTAATTATTATTATAAAACAGCAGAAGCCTGAAATGGCGTTATTACTAACAATTACTGCAGCAGTTGGAGTAATGTTATTTGCCATATACAAGATGAGTGATATATTTAATCTTTTAGATAGTTTAGCAAATAAATCAGGTATTAACAAAGATTTCCTAATAATTATTATTAAAATCACCATTATAGCATATATAGTAGAATTTGGTAAAAATATATGCACTGATGCTGGACAAACTGCCATAGCAACAAAATTAGAAATGGCAGGAAAAGTAGTTATAGTTACACTTAGTCTACCAATTATTAATTCATTAATAAGTATATTAACAGGACTGGTATGAGTATGGTAAAAAAGAAGAGAATAATTATATTTTTTTTAATTGTTATATCAGTTTTTAATATGTTTTTTGTAAATATAAAAGCTGAAGGAAATGAGGAAAATCAAGATGTAAAAGAAAACTTAGCACAAGATTTAGATTTTGATGAATATATAAAAACAATTGATGAACATATAAAGGAAAGTGGACTTTATGATATAGATATAAATAGTATAACTGATGAACTTATGACAAACTCAAAATTAGATTATAACTCTTTACTTGGTAAGGTATTAAGTGTATTTTCAAAAGAAATACTAGGAGCTTTAAATGGTGCTATATCAATATTTATAATAATAATAGTAATGGCATTAATTAATAGTATTGAACTTGAAAATAAAAGTGATGTTACTAAAATAGCACATTTAGCTTGCTTTTTGGTAATTGCTACAATAACAATTGCTACATTTATAGATGTTATCTCTATGTTAAAAGATGTAATAAATGCCCTTACTACACTTATGCAAACAATATCACCTTTTATGATGGCAATACTAATAGCAACAGGAGCGATTACAAGTACAGGTATAATTCAACCATTACTTTTATTTGTAGCAAGTGCAATAGGCTTTATAATAACATATATAGTTATACCTTTTTTAAGTATATCGGTTGCATTTAATGTAATATCTTCAATATCTGAAAATTTAAGATTAAATAAGTTATCTAAACTATTCTCAAGTTCTAGTATGTGGATAGTAAGTGTAATCTTAACGATATTTTTAGGAATACTATCACTTGAAACATCACTTTCTAGTTCGGTTGATTCGCTTGCAGTAAAGACAACTCAAACAGCTGTGTCAAATTTTGTGCCGGTTGTAGGCAAATTCTTTTCAGATAGTTTTGAAACAGTTGTTGGAGCAAGTAAGATAATAGCTAAAGTTGGTGGAGGGGTAGCAATATTAGCTATTGTATTAATAGCTTTAGTACCAATACTTAAAGTGTTAAGTATAATGATAATCTATATGTTGCTTGGAGCAGTGGTTGAACCGATTTGTGGATCAGAACAAATTAATAAATTTATATCTGGATTTGCAAATATATATAAGACGATACTTGGTATATTAATTGGTGTAACGATTTTGTTTGTAATATCAAGTGGAATAATATTTAATTTAGCTAATAGTGTTGTTAAATAATACATAAGAGGAGAGGTAAAAATGATTGATTTATTTAGAAATTGGATTAGTGTGTTACTATGTTTGGGAATATTTGTGACAATTATAAGGCTTGTAATTCCAAAAAATAATCTAAGAAAATATATATATTCATTAATAGGAATAATAACAATAATTGCATTAGTATCTCCTCTTATAGATATATTTAAAAATAATGATATGCAAGATAGTATAAAAAGTGTGTTATCCAATTTAGATGAACAAGAAAATGTAAATGTTGATACTGAAAAATATAGTAATGTTAAAGAAGAAGCTGTAAAAAAGAGTTTTATTCAAAGTATAAAAAATGATGTAAAATCAAAATTAGAGGGAAAAAGTATTGTCGTTAAAAGTGTTGATGTATTTATATCTGATAATTATGATATAGAAAAAATAGAGATAAATATAGAGAAAATTGATACAAGTAAAGCTAGTATATCATCAGTTACACAAATTGTTAAATATATAAATGAAGAATATGATATAGGCTATTCTAAAATTGAAGTTATTGAAGAGGGGGATTAGACTATGAATTATTTGGAAACTATTAAAAATATTACAAAAGATAAGAATAAAAGAGTAGAAAATTTAGTTTTTTTGGTTATCTTACTTGTTGTACTTTTAATTGCTATAAATGTTATATTTAGCAATAAAGATAAAAATAGTAATAATACAAGTTCTAATCAAAATATAATAGATAATAGTAGTAATACAAGTTCTAACACCCAAAGTGAACTTGAAACAAAGCTTGCTAATGTATTATCGCAAATATCAGGTGTAAGTGAGGTATCAGTAGTAGTTACATATTCTCAAGATAGCAAACAAAATGTTGCATATAATACAAAAGAATCAGAAAAAGATGGAGAAAAAACAAGTGAAAAGTCAGTTGCATACAATGAAGATGGAAGTAAAAAAACAGCTATAGTAGAATCAATAGAAATGCCTAAAGTAGAGGGGATATTAGTCGTTGCAAAAGGTGCAAGTAGTGTTGATATTAGGTCAAAAATAGCAACTGCAATAGCAACAGTAACAGGAATTCCTGTCTATAAAGTTCAGGTCTTTGAAAAGCAAGGGTAGGTGATACTATGAAATTTATAAAAAGAAGTACTTTAGCATTACTTTCAGTTGGGCTTATGGTCACAGTTGCAGGATATATTAATTATAGATATAATCCAGAAAGAGAAAAAAATTTGGGTCAAACTGTATATGTTAATGGAAAAGATGGTTATACATATGAAAATGTAAGTATATATGAAAATTCTGAAAATGAAAGTGTTAATACGAATACATCAACTGATGAATATTCTTCACAAGATGATTCTATAGCAGTGTTTAAATATGATAGAGATAATATGTTTTCAGAACTAAGTGAAAATTATACTAATATAATTAGTAATGCAAATACTAGCACAGAACAAGTTAATGAATATCAAAAGAAGTTAGATGAATTAATAGAAAAAAAGAATTTAATAATGATGGTGGAAAATGTTATTAAGTCAAAAGGAATTGAAGATATTGTAATAATACCAACAAATAATGATAATATAAATGTTGTTGTAAAATCCAGTGAAGAATTAAAACAAGAACAAATAGCTCAAATACAGCAAATATTAGTAGATCAGTTGGGAGCTGATCCTAATAAACTAAGTATAACAGAAAAAAGATAGAAAAAATTAATCTTAAAAGAAAACAAAAAGAATTATTTGTGAATGTGTAAATTAGAGCCTTTTTGATAAATTCATTTATTTATGTAAAAAATAAAAGTAACCAAACGGTAAAAGTTGGGTTACTTTTTATTGCTTTATTATCCTAAAATATTACAAAAATATTACGCAGAAATTAAAAAAAAGTTACAGCGTATAAAATTATTGAAAATAAAATAAAAATATGATAAAGTATAGACATATGGAATGATTAAGAACGTAAAAAAACATATTAATCTAAAAAATGGTTAAAATAATATTAATTAAACACAAGAAAAAAGAAGGAGTATATTATGGCTAATTGTTTGGGAATTTATTTATGCAATAATATAGTAAAATATGCTAAACTTTCAAATGATGGAAAAGAAACAAAACTTGAAAGTTCTGGAGTGAGGTTTGTACATGATAATCCAAAGTCTGTATTAAAAAATATAATAGAAGAGACTAATTCGCAATACATTCCAATAGTAATCAATCCTCAAAATAGCAAATTTTTAAATTATCAAATGTTTGATCAAGTTCAAAACAATAAATCTATATCAAATGATATTGCTAAAATGGAATTTGAGGCTTGGTGCGAAAGAAACGCAAAATCTCCAGATAAGTATTTATATGTACATAGAAATTCTGACTTAAAAAATAATGAATATAAATATAATTCAGTATTAAATTTTGTTGAAAAGAATGAAATAAATGGTTATACACAAATAGAAAGTTATCCTGTTGCAAATATTTATCCACCTGAGCTGGTTATGACTAGGATTGTTCCAGCAAATGAAGATAGATATATGCTTGTTAACCTAGATGATTTATTGTCTATATTTGTGGTAATTAATGGCAAAGTTGCTGATATTAAATTCTATGATTTTGGTATGAGACAATTACTAACTGACTTTTCTACAAAATTAGGCTCTACTCAGAAGGCTTATGAGGCATGTAAACAACTTAATGTATATAGTGAGGGAGAAAGTAATAACGATAAAGAGTTAGAAAGTATAGCAGAACCTATTTTACAAGATATATTAAAAAGTATAGCTATTATGGTGAATAAATATAGGTCTGATGTTAGTAAAGTTATACTAACTGGTACAGGAATTGTATTTACAAATATAGATATATTATTTAGAGAATATTTGGATATGAAAACTGATATATTAAAACCAGATTTTATACAAATGAACTCTAATATAAAAAACATAGCAGAAGTTTTAGAAACAACACCTGCTATGGCTATAGCTTATGAACATTTATCACAACAAAAACTGGGAGTAGGTTATTTAAATTCTATAAGTAAAATGAAGAAAGGATTTTCTAACTTATTCGATAAAAAATCTAGGGCTCAAAAAACGCCTAAGGATAAAAAAGCAGCCAAAGAAGCAGCTAAAGAAGCTAGAATGAATAAACTAAAAAGTTTGAGTATTGATATACAAGAAGAAAATACAACACCTATTGCTATTTGTACTGCGATCGTTACTTGTATAGTTCTTGTAGCTTATATATTATTTAGCTCATTATATACTGGTACTGTAAATAAAACTTTAAATAATATAGATAAAACAAAAACTGAAATTTCAAACTTAAAAGATCAAGTAAACTCAGATATACAATATATAAATACTAACATGAAAAAGTATAAAGAAATTAATGATAATGTATCTGATATAGTTCAACAAATTGAGAATAATCAAATTGGTAAGTTTACAACATATAATGTTGCATCATTTATGCAAAATATAATTAGGATCATTCCTAAAAATGTTCAACTTAAAACTATTACTTCAGATGATAACAAAAATATAAAAATAACAGCACAATCTGATAGCTATGCAGATTTAGGTTATTTTGTAGCTGAGCTAAAATTAAGTAGCACATTAAAAAATGTAAAAATCAATAAAATAAATAATGGTGAAACAACTGTTATAGAGATTGGTGGTGAATTACCATAATGTTAAAGGTATATAAAAATCTTCTAATATCTATATTAATAATTGTTGTTTCTTTAGGGCTTTTAACATTATTTGCTCTTGTTGATATAAATTTAGGACCAATTAAAATTTCGTCTATATCTACTATTATGTCAGAACATGATAATGTAGTTAAAGCTCAAGCTTCACTTACTGCAGAAGAAAATAATTACAAAAATACTTTAAAAAACCTTGAAACAGAAAAAAGTAATTATAGTACAGAAAAACAAAAGTATGAAGCAATAAGTGATGAAACTGTTAGCGTAATTAAAGAGGCAACAAAACAACAAAATTATAGTATAGAATACATGTGGATTAAGTTAGGAAATTATGCTAAAACTAACAATCTAGGTATTGTATTAGTAGAACCTGGTGGAACACAAGGAAGTGGAACAAATGGTACAAACACTTCTACTAATACAACAACTACAACTCCTGCGGCAACTTCTAGTACGACTACTTCTAATACAACAAGTTCTACTAATAATTCTACAACAGGAGCAGAAAATACATCATCAACAGGTAACGATGGTACTACATTACCACCTGCTGCTAATACAGATGGTGAAAATACAGAAGAAACACAAACTGATAATGTATTAAAGATACAAGTTACAGGTAGTTATATAAATGTTTCAGATTTTATATTTGAAGTAGAAAATGATAAAGACTTAAAGTTTAAACTTGATAATATTTCTATTGAATATGTATCTGGAAGAACAATAAAAGCTACATTTGATGTAAAGAATACAATTATATTAAAATAGAAAGGAGTAAGGTAATGGATAAAAAATATATATTGACTTTTAGTATATCTTTTCTAGTACTTGCAACTGTTGTTATTATTGCTTTAATGATATTATTACCACAAACTACAACTATTATTGAATCTTCATTGCAAGACTATGATTCTATAAATAAATCAGATTATTTATATACAAAAACAAAAGATATATCTAAAGAAGCTTTAATACAGCAATACACAATTTCAGATACTGAAATGACTACATTTAAGAATAGTAATCAATATGACCCTGGAAATTCAGATCCTTTTACTCCATATGGTGAAAATACAGAAACAGACGAAAATGATGATACATCTACTACTGATAAAATAACAAATAGTAATGGTGGTACACCAAATCCACCTTCTACTAATAAGTAAGGAGATGTAGCATGAATAAGGAAAAAATAAAAGATATAGTAATATTTGTATTATTAGTTGCAGTAGTAGCTTTAGTTGTATATTTAATTCTTACATCTACATCAAAAAAGTCTGATTTCATTTCTGACTTAGTAAATGCTCAAGATAAAATTTCTTACTATATAGGTGGCATGGCATCAGAAACTTTTAATGCATATGACAAGGGTCAGATAATAACAGGGTACAATGATGATGAAGAAATAAAAAACATGGATGGGAATGCTTTACCACATATTGCAAATAAGGATGAAAAAATTGAAATAGGTGGGGAAATATATTATAAAATTTCTTTAGAACAATTAAAAGAAAACTTAAAAATTGATTTATCAAAGTATTCTTATTTAGAATGGTATATAAAAGATGGAGAGGTTTTAAGAGTCAAATATAGTGAAGAACCAGAATGGTGGAATTACACAATGGATGCTCTTAAAGTTCCAAATCAATAACTTTGTTTAAAACATTTATTAATACCATAAATGTTTTAATATATATTTAATTTTATATTATATTATATTATAAAAGGAGGGGAAAATATGAAAACAAACAAAAGAGGTATTTCTTTAATCGTATTAGTTATAACAATAATCGTTATAATAATACTAGCTGCAGCTGTTATTTTAACATTAAATAACAATAACCCAATTCAAAATTCAAAACAAGCAACATTTGATAGTGACGTTGCAGAAGTAACAAGTGCATTAAATATATATATATCAAACTTTATAGCAAAAAATCCAATACACGATGGACCATTTAAGACAAGTGGAACTGAAGCTAACTCTTGGATTACAGTTGGTGGATTAACTGCTAATGATGCAAAATATGGATCAGAAGCAGCTGGCCAAACATATTCTACAAGTGTATCTTGGTCAGCATTAGGAATTAAACAACCATCTACAATTGCAGCTATTCAATTTAATGCAGTAAATGGTAAAGTAAGAGCTATACCAACACAAACAGGCGTTGTTGGATCTCCAAAAGATAGTGGTGGAAACTATAAAGTAGGAGAATCATTCTAATTAAATAAAACTTAAAGCATTTATGGTATTAATAAATGTTTTAAAATGTATATTAATTTAAAAGGAGAAAAGATATGAAAACAAATAAAAAAGGTATTTCTTTAATCGTATTAGTAATAACAATAATTGTTATAATAATACTAGCAGCAGCGGTTATTTTAACATTAAATAACAATAACCCAATTGCAAATTCAAAACAAGCAACATTCGATAGTGACGTTGCAGAAGTAACAAGTGCATTAAATATATATATATCAAACTTTATAGCAAAAAATCCAATACACGATGGACCATTTAAGACAAGTGAAGCTGAAGATGACTCTTGGATCCAAGTTGGATTTAGTGGAACAGATGCACAATATGGGTCAGAAACAGCTGGTCAAACATATGCAAAAGGTGTAACTTGGTCAGCATTAGGAATTAAGCAACCATCTACAATTGCAGAAATTCAATTTAATGCAAAAAATGGTAAAGTAAGAGCTGTACCAACTCAAGGGGGAGTTAATGGAACTGTAAAGACTCCAGCTACTGATGATACTCCAGCTGTATATTATAAAGTAGGAGAATCACTTCCTGAGATTGAAACTGATGAACCTTAAATAACTTAATTTGGTTAGGACATATATGCTTACCTTGTGTATATGTCCTTACCAATATATAATATGTGTGTATTTTAGAGAGTATGATAGTATTTTGTAAAATATGCATATAAAGGGGGAATAGCATGATAATTTTTTTAAACTGTTTTGTAATTCTTTGTATGTTTATTATAGGAAGTCTGTTTGGTAGCTTTTTTTCTCTTGCAACGTACAGGTTACCAAGACATCAAGATATAGTTGCAACAAGATCATATTGCCCAAAATGTAAACATAGATTAGAATTTTTGGATTTAATACCAGTTTTAAGTTATATAATAAGAGGCGGAAAATGCAAATATTGTGGAGATAAAATAAGTTTAAGATACTTTTTACTTGAAACAATAAATGGATTTGTTTTTGTGGGCTTTTATTTAATTTTTGGATATACAATAAAATGTCTAATTGTTGCTTTAATATATGCAGTAATTTTTGTAATAATTGGATCAATAATAATGTCAAAAAATATGACTGAAGAAGAAAAACAAGAAGTAAAGAATGAGTCAAAACTTAATAAAAAAGCAGGTGTATTTGTATCTGAACTAATAGTTGCAATGATAATGTTTACAATACTTATAGTTTCTTCAATAGTAATAAATAGAAATTATAATAATACATCAGTAAAAAATATGTTAGACGCACATGCTTATTCTTTATTGGTAAAAAATGTTGAGGTTTGCCTTGCAACTAATTATGATGATTTATCTTCATATACTTTGCAAGATACAATTGATGGAAATACATATACCATAACTGTTAATGTAACCAAATTGTCTGATCAAGATTTTTCAAAAGAAGATTTAGTAAAAACTATAGATGCAAAAGTCTCTTATATGTATGAGGGAAATATCATAGAAAAGAATATCAAAACTTTAAAGGGTAAGGTGTTATAATATGAATAAAAAAGGTATCTCTTTAATGTCTATGGTTATATATGTTGCTTTATTCTTTGCATTTTCAGCCTTTGCAGTTGGAATGAGTTTAAATATGAATTATAGAAATCTATCACAAAAAGGTGAGGTTTGGGTTAATGAACAAGCACAAAAATTACAATATAATATGTTAAACAGTGCAAAAAAGAGTACAACAATTGATCATATATCAGGTAGAGTGGTATTTTCAAATAATGATGAATATAGCTATGACAGTGAGAAAAAAGTTATATATAAAAACGGTGGTATTTTAGTTACAAATGTTGAAGAGTTTAAAATTATAACTATAAATGATTTAACTGGAATTCCAACTACTTTTACATCATTAACAACTGATAGAAATAAAGATTATTCATGTGTATCTGTGAAATTTAAAAAATATGGTCAAGAATTTGAGACACAAATTTTTGTAACAGTAGGTGATGTGGTATAATGAAAAGAATAAATATTAAGAAAAAAATAAAAGGTTCTGGGATAATCGTAGTTATCTTTGTTGCAATTGCTTTTTCTATATACACTATGACTACTTTTGCTGAGAATGAGCATTTTAGTATAATGTTAAATAAATATGAAAAAAATAATATGGAATATTATGAAAAAGATATGGAAAATATAGAAGATTATTATAATAGAGTTATGATCAATAATTTATAGAAAAGGGGAGAAGTAAATGTTTGAGAATATTAGATCTAAGAATAATCCGATAGGTGTCGAATTTATAAAAAAAGGTTTACTTACAGAAGCACAAGTTGATAGAGTATTAAATTATCAAAAAGATCATAGAGATTTAAAATTTGGTGAAATTGTTGACATACTTGATATGTGTGATAAAGAAAAACTATTAGATGTTATAGCAGATAAGCTAAAAGTAACTCCAGAAATGTTAGATGGAGAACTTGATATAAATCCAGCTCAATTTTTACCAAGAGATATAATAATAAACTATAGAGTTTTACCTTTTGATCTTGATGGAAATACTCTAAAAGTTGCTTTCTCAGATCCAATGGATGTAGCAAGAGTAAAAGAAGTTGAATTACTACTTATGAATCAAGGCTTTGATATGGAAATATATGTTACATTATATACATCTATAATGAAACAAATATCTAATATAAAAAGTGTAGGTACAAAATTTGTTGATAAAGAAGAAAAAGATGTAACTAAATTAATAGATAACATTATTTTAACAGCTATCGAAAAGAGAGCTAGTGATATTCATATTGAGCCTATGGAAGATAAAGTAAGAATAAGATATAGAATTGATGGTGAGCTTGTAACAGTAACAGAGCTACCTAAATCAAGACAAGATATTGTAGCTGGTAGAATAAAATCTATTTCAAATATGCATCAAGAAATTGTATATGACCAAGATGGTAGTATTAATACATATGATAATTTTAGTATCCGTGTATCTAGCCAAAAGAATGTAAATGGTGAAAAATTTGTTCTAAGATTATTAAAGAAAAATGCAACTTCAAAAACATTATTTGAACTAGGATTTAAAGAAGATAAAGAATTAGTAGAGAGAGCTTTTGATAAAAGAAATAGCTTAATATTAGTTTGTGCCCCAACAGGTGAGGGTAAAACTACAACATTATATAGTGTTATAGAATATTTGGATAGACCAGAAATAAACATAATATCTATTGAAAACCCAGTTGAACGTAGAATTCCTGGAATAAACCAAGTTGAAATAGGTGCAAATATAACATTCGCATCTGCTTTAAGAACAGTTTTAAGACAGGACCCAGATATAGTACTTGTTGGTGAGATTCGTGATGAAGAAACTGCAAGAATAGCTATTGAAGCTGGTCAAACAGGTCACTTAGTATTAAGTACAATACATACAATTGATTCAATACAGGCAATTACTAGAATAAGAAAAATGGGAATTTCTGATTATGATGTTTCTGCAACTCTTGTTACTACAATATCACAAAGACTTGTAAGAACATTATGTGATAAATGTAAAAAACCACATGTATTAACAGATGATGAAAAGAAATATATTGAAAAAGTTACAAAATTAACTGGAGTAGAATACGATTTAGAAAAAGAATACCAAACTTACGAGCCTGTTGGATGTGATTATTGTAATAATACAGGTTATTATGAAAGAATAGGTTTATTTGAAGTACTTTGTATAGATGATTATTTAAGATATATGATATCTGAAGGATTTTCAATTATTGATATAAAGAAATATGCTATTGAAAATACAGATTATAAACCATTAGTATGTGATGGAATAAGTAAAGTTTTAAGTGGATTAACAACAATAGATGAATTAAAGAGAAAAATAACAATATAAGGGAGATAAATAATGGAATACTTACAATTAATTTTGAAAAAAGCTATAAGTCTAGGTGCTACTGACGTACATTTGGCACCTGGACAATTACCAGTATATAGGATAAGTAGAAAGCTATTTTTTGATGAATCAAAAATGCCAATAACTAATACAACTTTAGCTAAAATAGTGGAGGATTTTTATGTAGAAAAACCTAGTTTAAAAAAGGTATTTGAAACAAAAAAACAAGCTGACTTTTCATACATGTATTCTGATCATAAATTTAGAATAAATGTATCTTTAACAAAGGGTGTTCCTACATTTTCTATAAGAATTATACCTAATGGTGAGATTGCAATAAAAGATTTAGGCTTAAGAGAAATAATTAATAAAATGAAAGTAATAAATTCAGGTCTTATACTTTTAACTGGTAAAGTAAATTCTGGTAAATCAACAACTATGAATGCTTTCATACAAGAAGTAAATAAAGAAGTAAATAAAAAAATTGTTACTTTAGAAGATCCAATAGAATATGAGCATAAATCTGATAAATCTATTATAATTCAAAAAGAAATTGGTGAAGAATTAGATGTTCTTAGTTATTATGATGGCCTTATAAACTTACTAAGAGAAGATGCTGACATTGCTGTTCTTGGAGAGATAAGAGATAGAAGAACGATGGATGTAGCTATAGATTTAGCTGAATCAGGTGGATTAGTAATAGGAACATTACATACTAGATCTTGTGGTGAAACAGTAGAAAGAATATTAAGTATGTATAATCCTGCAGATCAGATGTCAATAAAAAATGCAGTTTCAAGTGTACTTAAGATGGTTGTATCTCAAAAGCTTATTGTTAATTTAAAAGGAGAATTACAGATGGTACCAGAAGTAATGGTTGTAAATAATACAATTGCTGCTCAAATCCGTCAAGAGAAATTTTCTGTTTCTGATATTGAAGATACAATACATACTTTACGTGAAATTGGATGTAGAAGCTTTGAAACATCATTTGCTGAGCTATATGTAGAAGGTTTGGTTGATATGGATATTATAAAATCTCAAGTAGATCCTAGTAGAATAGAAGCCATAAAAGGATTAATTATTAACTTAGGAGCTAATGTAAATTAAAAAACGTTGTTAGAAGGGGTGCAAAATTAATGCCAAGTTATAAATATAGGGTAATCTTTGAAAACGGTAAGATTGGTAGAGGCAAAATAATGGCTCTAAATAAATCCCATGCCATAGAAAGTTTAAAAAAAGAAAATATTCAACCTATAACTATAAAAAGGATGAAAGAAGTTAAAAAGAAGTATAGAAGAATTGATTATGCAAGACTTGCTAGAAGAAATAAGAATAATAATCCTTCTGGACGTCAAAGGAAAAATAAAGAAAATATTGATTTTAGTAAACTTACTTTTAAAGACTTATCGAAATTAGATATACATCCTTTTGCTAGAGTAAATGAAAAAGATATAATTTCTTTTGTAAATAACTTTTATATATTAAAGAAAGCAAAATTTAATAATATACAAGCTTTACAAGCTGTTTATCAAGGTATTGAAAATCCTACATTTAAAGATGTAATTGAAGATGTATTAATAGGAGTACAAGCCGGTGAAAAGTTACATATAACTATGGAAAATTATCCCAAAATTTTTCCACCAATGTTTACTAACTTTATAAGAGTTGGTGAAGACTCTGGTACACTTGATACAGCTTTACTACATGCTAGAGATTATGTAGAATCTTCAATGGCACTAAAAAAGAAAATAAGAAAAGCCGTAATACCAAGAATCCTTCAATTTGTTGGAATAAATGCTGCAATGATAGTAGCTGTTATTGTTGGTGTACCAATACTTGAACAAGTATATGATATGTTTGATTCTTCTCAACAAATTCCAGCGGCAACAATGGCAGTTCTTAACTTTTCAAACTGGTTACTTGCAAATTGGGTATGGTTAATAGCAGTAATAGGTCTTATTGTTGGATTATTCCTAGTATACATTAATACTCCTCGTGGTAAATTTAATTGGGATAAGTTTTTACTTACATTCCCTGTACTTGGTCCTTTAATGAATAATATAACTGTAAATAAGTTCTTCCAGGCAATGTTACTTAACCTAAGAAATGGTATGAGAATACAAGAGGCACTTGAAATATCTAAAAGTGTAACGAATAACTACTATTTTCTATCTGTAATTGAATCGGCAAAAGCAGCATCTCTTGCTGGTGAATCTTGGCTTGGCCCATTTGAAGAGAAAAAATTATTTAAACCAATGGTAAGCCAAATGGTAGGTATAGGTATGAAAACAGACCTAGCTGATATGATGGAAAAAGTTAATGAATATATTGAAATGGAAATTGACGAATCTGTTGCTAGATTTGTTAAAGTATTACCTGATGTAACATATTTATTTGTTGGTATTGCATTAATTATATTTGTTGTAGCAATTGTTGTACCAGTAATAAATGTTTATATGGGTGGATTTATCGATATGCCAACGTAATTATAGCTTTTATAATATAATAAATATATTGTGGAACACTAGTAATTTAAAGTATTACTAGTGTTTTATTTTTTCTGCTTGATTTTATCTAATAACTTTTATATAATAATATAATAAATTAACATATTAAAGGAGGAAATGTCTTGGCTGAAAATAAAAAAAGTAAAAAGATTATAATAACATTATTTGCTATATTTGGAGTATTAATCTTTGTATTATTGATTTCAAAAATTCCATTACAAAATGATACTTTATTTGATATAAAACTTGGAGAAAAATATTTAACTGAAGGGATTAATACAAATGATGATTTTTCTATACATGAAAACTTAAAATATGTATCACATCATTTTTTAGTAAATATAATAACATTTTTAGTATATAATACATTTGGATTTGTAGGACTATATATATTAGAAATACTGCTTACACTTATAATAGCATTTTTATTTTTTACTGCAAATAAAATTTTCTTAAAGAGCACTAAACTTGCTTATTTTGCTATTTTTATTGAGATGCTATTTATGCTACCATTTATATCAGTTAGAGCTCAAATGTATAGTTATATACTATTTTTAGTAGAAATAATATGTATAGAAAAGTTTTTAAGTACTAAAAAATTTAGATATCTTGCTTTACTTTCAGTATTACCTTTATTTATAATAAATTTTCATGCAGGAACTATATTCTTTTATTTTATAATAATAGGAGTTTACTTACTTGGATATATAAAAGTTAATACACAAAAGCTTGTAAATGATGAAGAAAGAAAAAAGAATTTAAAATACTTATTCATACCAATTATTGTAGGAAGTATTTTAATGTTTATAAATCCATTTGGAATTGATAGTGTAACATATTCGTTAAAGACATTAGATAATACATTTATATCTGAAAATATATCAGAATTTCAGCCATCAAATATATCAAACTTTTTAATAGCTTTTGTGTATATGTTTATTTGGATAAATATATACATTTTTACAAAGAAAAAAATAAAGACATATCAAATGTTACTACTTTATGGTACTATGTTTATGACATTAATTTCAATAAGGCATTTTTCTTTGATGGTAATAGTTTCAGCTACAAATATGGAACATTTATTTAATGTTATTTTGCAAATGTATAATGCATATATAAATGGGGTAAAAAAAGAGAAAATAAAAAATATGAATATTATGATTTGTTCAGTTTATATAGTCGTTATATTTGTTACGACAGCTTTTTTAGGAAGGACAGATAGTTATGAATTTTTACCAGAAGAAAATTACCCACTAGAAGCAATGAATTATATAAATGAAAATATACCAGAAGATAGTAGAATTTTTAATGAATATACTTGGGGAAGTTTAATGATGTTAAACAATAGAAAAGTATTTATTGATTCAAGATGTGATTTATATACAAGCGAGTATAATAAAGGAACAAATGTAGCTATTGATTATATAGATGCTATACGATGTAAAAAAGACTTTAATAAGGTATTTGAAAAGTATAATATAGATTATTTATTTATTTCAACAGATTCAAATTTATATTATAATGTAGAAAATAACCCTAATTATGAAACTGTATATAAAGACAAAAATTGTGCGGTTATAAAAGTTAATATATAAAAACAGATGTCAGTATATAATACTGGCATTTCTTATTTAATAGATTATATATTATTGTATATTTAATAAAAATATGTTAAAATGTTAGTGAATTTATTAATATTGACAAACTTTTATTAGTTTGATAAAATATAGAAATTGGTATGTAATATTTATTATATATTGGAGTAATCCACGAATTTTTTTGTAGAACTAACATTATTGTTAGTATATTACATACCAATTTATTTATGAGGGAGTTATGTGGAATAATTACTTTTTACAAATAAGAAAAAAATATAGTATGAGAGTTAGTAGTAAAGAACCTCTTATAATTAATTTTGATGGGAAATATGTTACAAAAAATAAAGATTTTAATATATTAGAAGAATATAAAGGTAGTTTCCGCTATGCTATTTGTTTAGCAGCTAAGTATTTTTCTAATAAGTATAAATGTTTATGTATATACGGCGGTGATGAAATTAGTTTTATCTTTGAAAATCCTATGGATTTAATTAATGACATTAACAGCGATAATAATACATTTAGTACTGAAATTATTTCAGTGTTTTCACAATATTTTTTTGATTACTTTAATAGATTTTATGATGGTGAAAAAATATTCTTTCATGGTAAATGTTTCTCAATACATAAAGATAAAATAAAATCTTTTATAAAGTACAAGTCAAAATTAATAGAAGTTTTAACTACAACATATTTCTTAAAAAAGAATAATGTTCATAAAGCAGGTAATATAAAGTTAAATGAAAAAATAGATATGTGTTTAGAATATCCAGAATATAAGAAATTTATAGATATACAAAAAGGAGTAATGTATTACAGTGGAAATCAAATTGATTTAGAAAGTTTTTTAAATGATAAAATATCAGTAATAAATGATAAAGAAGATGTAATAGAATTTGATGAATCTATGTTTTCAGATATTTTAGGTACATAAGGTTTTTTTTATTAATATATAAGTTGTTAATATGTAGTAAAAATAAATGGAGGAAAAATATGAAATTAATTGAAAAGATATTTGGTTCATATAGTAAAAAAGAGTTAAAGAAAATAGAACCAATAGTAGATAAAATAGAAGAAATTGAAAAAACTCTTGCTTCTTTAAGTGATGATGAATTAAGAGAAAAAACAAATGAGTTTAAACAAAGATTGCAAAAAGGTGAAACTTTAGAGGATATATTACCAGAGGCTTATGCTGTTGTTGCAGAGGCAAGTAGTAGAGTACTTGGAATGAGACATTTTAGAGTTCAGTTAATTGGTGGAATAGTATTACATCAAGGAAGAATAGCTGAAATGAAAACAGGTGAAGGTAAGACTTTAGTTGCGACTTTACCCATATATTTAAATGCCTTAGAAGGTAAAGGTGTACATCTTATAACTGTAAATGATTATTTGGCAAAAAGAGATAGTGTATGGATGGGTAAGTTATATAAATTCTTAGGACTTAGTGTTGGTCTTGTTGTTAGTGGAATGAACCATGAGCAAAAGAAAAAAGCATATGCAGCTGATATAACTTATGGAACTAATAATGAATTTGGATTTGACTATTTAAGAGATAATATGGCTATGTCAAAAAATGATATGGTACAAAGAGATTTAAATTATGCAATAGTCGATGAAATAGATAGTATTTTAATTGATGAAGCTCGTACTCCACTTATAATATCAGGTATGGTAGATAGAAAAAGTGATCTATATGAAAGAGCAAATAAATTTGCTAAAAATTTAAAAGCAAAGGTAATAGTAGAAAACAACGATAGAGTATTTGATGACGATGATAACAAATATGATTACATAGTCGATTTAAAAGCAAAGACTGTTGCACTTACAGAAACAGGTACTAAAAAAGCAGAAGAGTTCTTTGGAATAGAAGATTTATCTGATATTTCTAATCTTGCAATATCACATCATATTAATCAAGCTATTAGAGCATATGGTATTATGAAAAAGGATACTGATTATATAGTAAGAGATGGGCAAGTACTAATTGTAGATGAATTTACAGGTCGTATTATGCAAGGTAGAAGATATAGCGATGGATTACATCAAGCAATAGAAGCAAAAGAAAATGTTAAAATTGCATCGGAATCTCAAACACTTGCAACAATTACTTTCCAAAATTACTTTAGATTATATCACAAACTTGCTGGTATGACTGGTACTGCTAAGACAGAGGAAGACGAATTTAAAGGAATATATAAACTAGATATTGTTGAAATACCAACTAATAAAGAAGTTATTAGAAAAGATTTACATGATGTTATTTACAAAACTCAAAAAGCTAAATACAATGCTATAGTTGAAGATGTAAAAGAAAGTTATGAAAAAGGTCAACCAGTACTAGTTGGTACAGTATCAATAGATAAATCTGAAATTATAAGTAATTTATTAAAGAAACAAAATATCCCACATCAAGTTCTTAATGCTAAACATCATGAAAAAGAAGCAGAAATAGTTGCTCAAGCTGGTAAGTATAAAGCTGTTACTATTGCTACTAATATGGCTGGTCGTGGTACAGATATTAAACTTGGTGGTAATCTTGAATATATAGTAAAAGAAGAGCTTGCAAAAAAAGGTTATACTAGCGAAGTAATAGAAATGGCTGTTACACCTATAGCTTATGATAATGAAGAAGTAAAAAAGGCTAAAGAAGCAATAAAAGAGATAGAAGAAAAATATGAGCCAGAATTAGAAGATGAAAAAAATAAAGTTATAGAAGCTGGTGGACTAAAAATAATTGGTAGTGAAAGACATGAATCTAGACGTATAGATAATCAGTTAAGAGGACGTGCTGGACGTCAAGGAGATCCAGGTAGTTCTAAATTCTATATTTCACTTGAAGATGATTTAATGAAATTATTTGGTTCTGATAAAATGATGACAATTGTTGATGCACTTGGTTTACCTGAGGATATGCCAATAGAACAAAAAATGTTAACAAATACAATAGAAAGTGCACAAAAGAAAGTAGAAGGTAGAAACTTTACAATAAGAAAAAATGTATTAGAATATGACGATGTAATGAATAAACAAAGAGAGATTATATATGCGCAAAGAAAAGAAGTTCTTAATACAGATGATATCTCTAAAATAGTAATGCAACTTGCTAGACCAAAAGTAAAATCAATAGTTGATACATATGTATCTCACGCTGATAATATTGATGCTATAGATTTTACAACTATGAATACAATGCTTTCTAGTTTATTTGCAAAAGAAAATATTATTTCAAAAGAAGATATAGAAATACTTGATAATGAAAATGTTGAAAATATCTTAATGGAAAAGATAGAAAAAATTTATGAAGACAAACATAAAGAGGCAAAAGAATTAAAAAGTGAAGAGATATTAAATAATATTGAAAGATTTTTAATATTAAATACAGTAAACGAAAAATGGATGGATCATATTGATGCTATATCTCAATTAAAGGAAGGTATAGGACTTAGAGCATATGGTCAAACAAATCCAATTGAGGCATATAAGATAGAATGTTTTAATATGTTTGAGGATTTAGTTTCTTCAATACAAGAAGATGCTACAAAGGCAGTATTTTCACTTAGAGCACAAAAGCAAGAGAAATATAATAATATTGTAAGAGAAGAAAGTAAATCTAATATAAAAAATATATCAACTAATGAAAATGGTAATACCCCAGTAAAAAGGAAGCCTGTAAGGGCAGAAAAAAAGATTGGAAGAAATGAGCCATGTATTTGCCGGAAGTGGTAAGAAATACAAGAATTGTTGTGGTAAGAATATATGATATATTGACTAATATATTGTAATATGTTAAAATCGTTGTAAATGTAAATATCTAATATTGGTAATTAATATTTTAATAGGAGGCTTTTATTATGAAAAAGCGGGATTTTGACACATTTATTAGCTCAAATTTAAAAGGTTTGTCAATTGAACAACAAGAAATATTATTGATAAAGATTTCTAATTGGACTTTACAAAGACGAAAAAAATTGAAGGAAAGAATTAATAAGAGTTACTTATTTTGCGATAAATGTCATAAATATTCATTAAAAACAAGAATGAAAATAAAAAGTAGACTAGAAACTGTTAAAAATAAACTTATTTTTAGTGATGCTGGATATGGTGATGATGACATTTATGCTGATGTAACATATAATATTTATTATTATGTTTGTCCGTACTGTGGTGCAAGTATTGAAAAAATTAAGTTTGAGGTAGATACAACTAATGAGCACAACAGATATGGTGAGAAAATATAATATTAAATATTATTGTAGTAAATAACTTTAGTTAAAATTATGTTTTTTGTAAACAATTGTTTTAAAAAAACCAAAAATTATGGCTCTTTGTCAATAGTTGGGGTGCAAAATCCTAAAATTGATTAAAATTGCTAGAATTGAGATGGATTTAAAATTCATCTCAATTTTTTTAAATAAATTAATAAATTTAGGTAACACAAAAGCTCCAAATGAGATTTGGAGTATTATGTAAAATTATAATAGAAATATTAAACATTTGCATCTCTAATTTTTATTCTGTTTCTAAAATTATTAAGATTTCTAAATCCAAAAGAGACACGTTTAATAGATTTAATTTTATTGTTTTTACCTTCAGTAGAACTGTTAGTATATTGATATTTAAAAGAATTAAGAATTTCTTTATTCCATTTAAGTAAAGTTTCGGCAGCAGATTTAAACTCATTTATAGTAGAAGATAGAGCATCTGAAAGCCAGTCTTTAAATCTTTTACATTTTTCCTCATAAGTATCTGCATCTTTTATTCTTAAAAAACTTTGGTAAAGTTGATATGCATATTTAAGTTCACTACTAATATCAAAAGCGTGATTTAATTTTTCTTCAAATTCTAAAAGTTTGTCTTTTGGAACAGATTCAATATCTTTTAATAAAATTTTTTTTAAGTTTTTTAAATACTTTTTTTCTTTACCTTTACAATGTCTCCATAAGAAAAGTCTAAAAGAATCCATAGCTTGTGCGACGATACGAGTATAGTGAAATCTATCAGCGATAATAACGGCATTTTTTAATTTAGCTTGAACAGCATTCTTAAAAGGAGAGTACAAATCCATAGTGACTAATTCTACATCATTTCTATTGGTAATATTATTAAAGAAATTAACGATAGTAGAAAAATCTCTTGATTTAAGAATAGTAATAGTCTCTTTAGTATCTAAATCATAAATATGAAAAAGATATTTAGAAGAATTACAGTTACCT
>CALXJG010000008.1 GCA_944388565.1 uncultured Clostridia bacterium | reverse complement strand
AATCAAAAATATAAAACGAGAATATGACAACACTTTTTAGGAAAAAAGTTGTTGCATTGGCAATGAAAATTTTGCAATTTGCACATTTTTTAATATTTTTTTAAAAAAGTATTGATTTTTCCCAAATTATATACTAAAATTATATCAAAGTGGTACAAAGTGGTATGAAGTGGTATGAAGTGAGGTGAGATTCAAATGTTACTTGGTGAATACAGTCATAATCTAGATGCAAAAGGAAGAGTAAGTGTTCCAGCTAAGTTTAGAGAAGACTTAGGGCATACATTTATTGTTACTAAAGGTCTAGATAATTGCTTATTTGCTTACTCTAAAGAAGAGTGGAAAACATTTGAAGAAAAATTAAAAAACTTACCTCTTACAAATATGAATGCCAGAAACTTTATAAGATTCTTCTTTTCAGGTGCCACTGAATGCGAAATTGATAAACAAGGAAGAATTAATATTCCACAAAATTTACGTGAATATGCATCACTTTCAAAGGATGTATATATAATTGGTGTTTCAACAAGAGTTGAAATTTGGGATAAAGAAAAGTGGGATAACTATACTAGTCCAGAAAATATGGACTTAGATGAAATTGCAAATCAAATGTCTAACTTAGGCATTTAGATATATATACAAAAGATAAAATTTTTAAATACAAAAGATAAATAAAAATTAAAGAAAACAAAAGATAAGTACCAAATTAGGTAAAACAAAAGAAAAATGTTTAGTTATACAAACGATAAGTTTTAGTATATAGTACAAAAGAAAAATAATCAATTAACAAAGGATAAAATATTTATAAAATATCGATGAACAAAAGATAAAATTTTTAAGTATTTAGTTAATGGAGTAAATATGGAATTCAAACATAAATCTGTACTTCTTAATGAATGTATAGAAGGTTTAAATATAAAAAAAGAAGGAATATATGTTGATGGAACTTTGGGTGGCGGAGGACATTCTTATGAAATATTAAGAAAACTTAGCCCAAATGGAAGATTAATAGGAATAGATAGAGATAAAGATGCATTAAACGCGGCTAGTAAAAAACTAAATGAATTTAATAATTTTACTACAGTTCATGACAATCATGCAAACATTCTAGAAATTTTAAAAAACTTAGGAATTCAAGGTGTAGATGGAATATTACTTGACTTAGGAGTGTCTTCATATCAATTAGATGAAGCAAGTAGAGGATTTAGTTATATGAATGATGCACCACTTGACATGAGAATGAATAGAGAAGATAAGATATCTGCATATGAAGTTGTTAACAATTACAGTGAAGAAAAATTATCTAGAATTTTTTTCGACTATGGTGAAGAAAGATATTCAAAATCTATTGCAAAAAAGATTTGTAAAGTAAGAGAAGAAAATAAAATATCTACTACATTAGAATTAGTTGAAGTTATAAAGTCTGCTATGCCAAGTAGTGCTTTAAATGAAAAACAACATCCGGCTAAAAGAGTTTTTCAGGCTATAAGAATAGAAGTTAATGAGGAATTGACAAAATTAAAACAAGCAGTTGAAGATAGTATAAAAGCTCTAAATAATGGTGGTAGATTAGCAATTATTACATTTCATTCATTAGAAGATAAAATAGTAAAACATACATATGAAGATATGCAAGGTAGATGTACTTGTCCAAAAGATTTTCCAGTATGTGTTTGTAATTATATATCATATGGTAGAATAGTAAATAAAAAGCCTATTATATCTAATGAAGAAGAATTAAAAGAAAATCCTAGAGCTAGAAGTGCAAAACTTAGAATTTTTGAGAGAATAATAAAGTAAATTTTATATAAAGTTTGGGGTGAGAAGTTTAATGGCCGCTAGAAAAGCTTATGCATATGACTATGAAATGGGTTCTACAGCAAAAAAAAGAGAATATACTAACGATTATCAAGATGAACAGTCAAATGTTAAGAGAAGATACGGTAAAAATAAAATAAATAGAGCTACTAATCAAAAAACAAAAAGAAGAGTTTCTACAGTAGCTTTTATCTTATGTGTTTTTACTATGGCCATGGTACTTACATATAGGTATAACCTAATAAGTGAGAAAAACTTACAAGCTCAAGAATTAAAAGAAGAATTAGCTGCTGCTGAATCTGCATTACTTAATGCAAAAATAGATGTAGAGCAACAAACTGATTTAAACAAAATTGAAGCTTACGCTAAACAACAATTAGGAATGCAAAAACCAGATAAGAATCAAACTATATATGTAGATACATCAAATACTGCACAAACAATAGAAACAACAGAGGAAACTACGTTAATAGATAATATAGTTAACTCTATAAAAAATTTTATAAATAACATATTTTAATGTAAAGCTGGAATAACCAAGGTAAATTTTAAGTATTATGTATTAGAACTTAAAAATTATCTTGGTTTATTTAATATTTTATGTTATAATATTATCGGTATTGTAAGAGGTGAAACTTGTGGCTTATATGAGTCTTAAAAATCAAAAGAGAATAATAAAAATGCTTATTGTATGTCTTGCTGTTGCTATGGTTTTAGTAATTAGGCTTGTGTATATACAAGTTATAAAATCAGAGCACTATACCCAAATGGCATATGATCAACAAACAAGAGAAAGAAAAGTTGCAGCAAAAAGGGGGACAATATATGATGCAACTGGCGAAAAAGTATTAGCACAAAGTGTATCAGTAAATATTGTTACAGTTACTCCAACTAGCATCGATTCTGATAAAAAAGAAGAAATAGCAACTAAACTTGCAGAAATACTTGAACTTCAAAGAGAAGATGTTTTAGTAAAATTAAATAAAAAAACATCCAGTGAAACTATAGCAAGCAAAGTATCAGAAGAAAAAGCCAAACAAGTTTTGGAATATATAAGTGAAGAAGAAATATCTGGAATAAGGGTAGACGAAGATACAAAAAGAATATATCCATATGGAACATTAGCTGCTCATGCACTTGGTTTTGTGGGTACTGATAGAGGACTTAATGGAATAGAAGCATACTATGAAGATGATTTAGCTGGAATTCCTGGAAAAATAGTTGGAAGTACTGATGGAAGAGGAAGAGAGACACCATTTACAAATGAACAGTATATTGAACCAATAGATGGAAAAGACCTTGTACTTACTATAGATGCAACTATACAAGCAATAACAGAAAAATATTTAAATAAAGTAAATACAGAAAATCAATGTGAGTATTCAACAGCTGTAGTATTAAGACCTTCAACAGGAGAGGTTTTAGCTATAGCAACTACACCAACTTATGATCCAAATGATCCTTTTACTCCATATAGTGATGAATTAAAACAAAAATGGGATACAATGACAAGTGAAGAAAAAAATAACGCACTTAATGATATGTGGAGAAATAAAACTATTTCAAATGTAGCAGAACCAGGTTCTACTTTTAAAATTGTTACTGCAACAGCGGCTTTAGAAGAAAATGTAACTGAGCTGGATAATGCAGGAGAATTTAATTGTAGTGGCAGTATGAAAATAGGTGGTTGGACAATTAGATGTTGGAGATCACCAAGAGCACATGGGGCACAATCTTTAAGAGAAGGAATTATGAATTCATGTAACCCAGTATTTATGCAAGTATCTCAAAAAATTGGAATAGAGAAATATTGTGAATATTTAAAAGCATTTAATTTAGATTCTAAAACAGGTATTGATTTACCTGGTGAGGCATCAGGTATAATGCATGATCCTAATGCTATGACAGCAGTTGATTTAGCAACAACTTCATTTGGTCAAACAATCTCTATAACAACATTGCAAACAGCTGTAAACTATTGTGCTGTTGCAAATGGTGGATATTTAGTAACACCTTATGTTGTAAAAGAAATAAAAAGTGGTAGTGGAAATTATGAAAAAGTTACTGAATCAAAAGTAGTAAAACAAATAATGTCAAAAGAAACAGCAGATGGTATTTTAGATGCACTTGAAGATACAGTTGAAACTGGTACAGCAAAAGGAGCTATTGTAAATGGATATAGAGTTGCAGGAAAAACAGCTACTGGTGAACAAGGAAGAGGCGAAAACAAAAAATATATGGCTGGTTTTGCTGGTATTGCACCTGTTAGTAATCCAGAAATAGTAGTTGTTGTTAATGCATATGCACCACAAGGTGAAGCCGGTCATGGTGGTGGTACAATTTGTGCACCTATAGTAGGCTCAATAATAGATGAAACTTTAAGATATTTAGATATAAGTCCTGACTATACTTTACAAGAAAATTCTATAAAAGAAAAAGTAATACCAGAAGTAACTGGAAAAACAGTTGCTGAAGCTAAAAAAATAATAGAAGAGCAAGGATTTAAAATTGCATCTGATACTACTTTAAATGATGGAGATATAATAAAAGACCAAATACCAAAAAATGGTGCTTCTTTAATGGAAGGTTCTACTATTAGAGTATATACTACAGATGAGGCAAAACAAACAGCAAGTGTACCAAATTTATATAAACTAACGTCAGATGTCGCTATAAGTAGATTAAGGGCAGCAGGATTTAATGTAAGAGTGGTAGGTTCAGGCTTTGTATTAAGTCAAGATCCAGCCGCAAATAGCGTTATTGAAAAAGGCTCAATAATTACTATAAAATGTGTTGATACTACAGATTTACCTTAATAGTTGTAATAATTTACAACTATACTTTTAGTATGATATAATAATATTCGTACAGTTTTAAGGAGGCAATGTATATGCTTTTACAATATTTAATTGAAAATCTAACAGATAAAGTAATTACTGGAGATACCAATATAGATATAAATAAGATAGAGTATAATTCGCAAAAGATAGAACAAAATGATATATTTGTTGCAATTAAAGGATATAAAGAAGATGGAAATGATTATATTAAAGAGGCAGTAGAAAAAGGTGCTGTATGTATTGTAACAGAAGATAATCTAGATGCTAGTAAATTACCAAATATTACAATAGTTAGAGTACAAAACAGTAGAATAGCTCTTTCTTTGATTGCATCAAAATATTATGATTTCCCAGCTAGAAAGCTAAAATTAATTGGGATAACAGGTACAAAAGGGAAAACTACTACTGCATATATGATAAGAGATATATTAAATGCGTCTGGTAAAAAAACAGGAATGATAGGTACTATATATAATACATATGGAAATGTTTGTATTGAAGCAAGTAGGACTTCCCCAGAAAGTTTAGATTTACAAAAACTATTAAAAGATATGGTTGATGCACAAATGGAATATGTAGTAATGGAAGTAAGTTCCCATTCCTTAGTACTAGATAGAGTTTATGGTCTACATTTTGCAATTGGAATATTTACTAATCTTTCACAAGAACATTTAGATTTTCATGGAACAATGGATAACTATTTACTTGCTAAATCAAAATTATTTGAAATGTGTGATTTTGCACTTGTAAACGGTGATGATATACATACGCCAAGATTAAAGAAAATGATAAAGTGTAAAACTGCAACTTTTGGTCTTGATAATGCGGTTAATATTACTGCTAGTGATGTTAGAATAAATAATAATAATGTAGAATTTAAAATGTATGTAAATAAAATGCTAGAAACAATAGTTATTAATATACCTGGTAGATTTACAGTATATAATGCACTTGCTGCTATAGGAACATGTAGTTTACTAGGAGCTCAGATGGATGCTATATTATTAGCACTTTCTAATATAAAAGTACCTGGCAGAAGTGAAATTATTGATGTACAAAAAACATTTACTGTTATGGTAGATTATGCACATAACCCATCTAGCTTAGAGGCGATATTATCATCAATAAAGAAATATGTAAAAGGTAGAATAATATGTGTCTTTGGATGTGGAGGCAATAGAGACAAGGAAAAACGTCCGATGATGGGTGAAATATCAGGTAGATTAGCAGATTTTACAGTTATTACAACTGATAATCCAAGAAATGAAGATCCATCTATTATAATGAAGGAAATTGAAGATGGTGTAAAGAAAACAAAAGGATTATATAAGATTATTGAAAATAGGAAAGATGCTATAGCTTTTGCTATGAGAATTGCTTGGAAAAATGATTTAGTTTTAATTGCTGGAAAAGGGCATGAGACATATCAAGAGTTAAAAAATGGAAAAAGAATTGATTTTGATGAAAGAAAAGTAGTAAAAGATATAGCAGATAAAATGCCAGATAAAAATATAGAATAGCTAAGACAAGGAGAGAAAATATGAATACACAAACGTTAAATTTATTAGTAGCTTTTGCAGCTACCGTATTACTGGGAATGATTGTTGTTCCACAATTAAAAAAATTAAAAGTTGGGCAAGTAGTTAGAGATGATGGTCCAAAATCACATCTTAAAAAGAGTGGTACACCAACTATGGGTGGTATAGTTATTGTTATTGTACTTGTTGTAATACTTGGAATACATGCAATAAAAAATCCAGTATTAATACTTCCAATAGTTGCAATATTAGGATTTGGTATAATAGGGTTTATTGATGATTACAAGAAACTTGTTTTAAAAAGTCCAAAGGGATTATCACCAAAATTAAAAATGTTGGGATTATTTATAGTTACAGCTATATTTATTATATTATATATAAATGTATTTGATATGGGAACTGATATTATAATTCCTCTTGTAAATCAACCTGTAACTTTATCTACTGGTGTATTTATTGTATTTACTGCTTTTATATTACTTGCCACTAGTAATGCAATAAATTTAACAGACGGACTAGATGGTCTTGCTTCTGGTGTAGTAGCAATTATTATGACTTTCTTTACAATTGTTGCTGTAAAACAACAAAACACTGAGATGATAATACTTGGTGCAGCATCAGTTGGTACATGTATAGGATTTTTATTATTTAATTTCCACCCTGCAAGAGTATTTATGGGAGATATAGGTTCTCTTGCTCTTGGTGGAGCAGTTGCATCTATTGCTATAATATTAAAAATGCCTTTATATTTAGCAATTGTTGCTCTTGTAAGTATTATAGATACATTATCAGTAATATTACAAGTTACATATTTTAAAATTACTAAAGGAAAAAGAATATTTAAAATGGCTCCGTTCCATCATCACATGGAACTTAGTGGTATGAAAGAAACTAAAGTTGTTTTAATTTTTTGGATAGTTACAGCTATTTGCTGTGTTATTGCATATTTAATTTAGGAGAGATGTATGAAAAAATTTAAGCTTATTACTAAAAGTAGCGATGGTGAAGAAAAAAAGAATATGGATTTTAGTATGCTTGTTACTATAATGTTATTACTATGTATGGGATTAATTATGGTTGCAACAGCAAGCTCATACTATGCTTTAAGCACATATGGAAATAGTAATGAGCTTCTTACAAAACAATTAATATTTGCAGTTATTGGTGTAATAGCTATGCTAATAATTTCTAAAATTGATTATAGAGTATACAAAAAGTGGAGTTACATCGGATATGTTCTTGCACTATTACTTTTAATAGCAGTACTTACTCCACTTGGTGTTTCTGTTAATGGTGCTAAAAGATGGCTTGGATTTGGTGAATCTTTTAGGTTCCAACCATCTGAAATTATGAAAATAGTATTAGTACTTGCAACTGCAACTTATATATCTTTAAATACTAAAAAACTAAATTCTTTTAAAGGTTATATAATTCCTTTACTTATGTTAACACTTGTAGTGGTAGTGATGTTTTTACAAAAGCACATGAGTGGTACATTAGTTATGATAGTGGCTTCTTTTTCTATAATATTTGCAAGTGGAATTAAGATAAAGGCAAGGTATATTATAGCATTTATACTTATTGTACTTGTAGCTGGTACCATATTTATTACTGCAGAAGAATTTAGAATGAAGAGAATATTATCATTTTTAAATCCAGAAGAAGATATACAAGATGGTAACTGGCAAGCAGCACAAAGTTTATATGCGATTGGTTCTGGTGGAGTTTTTGGACTTGGACTTGGGCAAAGTAGACAAAAATATTTGTGGCTGCCAGAAGCACAAAATGACTTTATATTTTCGGTACTGGGTGAAGAATTTGGTCTTATTGGAACATTAGTGGTACTAGGGGTCTTTACATTCTTTATATATAGAGGATATAGAATTGCTATTACTTGTAAAGATTTATATGGTTCAATGATTGCAACCGGAATAACGAGTGTCTTTGCGTTACAGATATTTGTAAATATAGCGGTTGTAACTTGTACTATGCCAGTAACGGGAATGCCATTACCATTCTTTAGTTATGGTGGTACAGCTCTTTGTATAAATCTTTGTGCAATGGGTATATTACTAAGTATTTCTAGAAATTGCAAAAACTAAAAGTTATGGTGGTACTTAATGAAGAAAAAATTAATAATTGTAGGTGTAGTAATTCTTGTTATAATGATAATTACTGTAGTTGTAATAGAAGTAAAAAGGGTAAGATTTGAAAATGTTGCAACCATAGCTAGTGAAATAGTAAAAGAAAATTATGATATAGATACAAAATTAGAAAAATATAAAAGAGTTAAAAGTAAAACAGATAAAATAAGTTATGAATTATATTTTTCTAAGGTTGATGATATTGAGTTATATGGAACAGTAAATTGTGACGATATAAATAATATATCAAAAGAAGATAGTATATCTCTTAATATAGTTGATTTAGACTTAGCAAAAGATGTACAAGAAAAATACGGGGAAAACTATGAAATCGTAAAGCTTAGTTTTTATATAGCAAATGAGATATATCCTAAGCCATACTATAGATTTTTATTAAAAAATAATGGTGAAGGGTATAGTTATTTGGAAGGAAAAATACCTGTAAATAGAAATTTAGATGAAATTTTTGAAGAAAATGAAAATTCGACTTGGAGATAAGAGAAGGTGAAAAGATGAATGTGATATTTGCTTGTGCTGGTACAGGAGGGCATGTTAATCCAGCTATTGCTATGGCAAAAATAATTTTAAAAAACAAACCAGATACAAAAGTATTATTTATAGGAACAAAAGATGGACTTGAGAACTCTCTTGTAAAAAATGCAGGATTTGATATAGAACATATAAGTACAGGAAAAATTATTCGTTCTTTTACTTTAAAAAATTTTAAAGCAATAACTAATACATATAAAGGTATTGGAGATGCAAAAAAAATAATAAAAGAATTTAATGCTGATTTAGTAATTGGAACTGGTGGATATATTTGTGGACCTGTAATGCTTGCAAGCCGAAAATTAAAAGTACCATATGTTTTGCATGAAAGTAATGCATTCCCAGGAGTATCAGTAAGATTACTTGCAAGAAAAGCTAAAAAAGTAATGATTGGCTTTGAAGATGCAAGAAAAAGATTAAAAGATAGAGAGAATATAGTTTATACTGGTACACCTGCTAGATTTGATACAACTTCTTTTGACAAACTTAATAAAGAGGAATGTAAAAAAGAATTTGGTTTAGATAAGATATCTAAAAAGATAGTACTAGTTACTTGTGGTTCACAAGGTGCTGTTAGAGTAAATGAAACAATTATTGAAATGTTAAAGAATAATCTTGTTAATGATTATTTTATAGTTTTAGTAACTGGAAATAAAAATTATGATAATATAAAAAGTAAAATAGAGAAGATAGGTAAAGAAAACAATATTGATTTTTCAAATAAAATAAGAATTGAAAAATTTGTATATGATATGGATAAAATGTATAAAGCAGTTGATATGTGTATAACAAGAGCTGGAGCCATGACAATTACAGAGCTTGCTTTATCTGCTAAACCAGCAATATTAATACCGCTTCCAACAGCTGCTGAAAATCATCAATTATATAATGCAAAAGTATTAGAAAATATTGGAGCTGGAAAAATAATTGAACAAAAAGATTTAAATGCAAATAGTCTTGATTTAAAAATAAAAGAAATGACTAAAGAAAATAATCTTTATGAAATGTCCAAAAATGCAAGAAAAGTCGTTAAATTAGATGTTGAAGAAAAAATATATAAATGTATATTAGATGCGTTAAAAAAGTAGGTGATAATATTGGGAAATAGAGGTAATAACTCTAGGACAAGTACTAGAAAAAATAGTGCTTCTACAAAAAGGAATTATGAAGAAAATAAAAGAAAAATAAAAAAGAAGAAAAAAGGAAAAAAAGCCTTTATAATAATACTTATATTTTTAATTATAGGAGTTTTGGCCTCAGGTTGTTATCTACTATTTACTAGTTCTACTTTTGATGTATCCGAGGTTGAGCTTAATGGAACAGAGCGTTATACTAAAGAGGAGATTATGAGTAGTCTTGATATTTCTCTTGGTAAGAATATATTTATTGAGTTCTTTAGTTATAATAAAGAGAATATTAATAAATTTCCATATTTAAGTGATATTAATTTAAATATAAAACTACCAAATAAAATACAATTAAACGTTTCAGAAAGAACTTCTAAATACTTAGCTTATGATAAAGAAAAGAATAAGTTTTTTAAAATAGATGGAGAAGGTTATATTTTAGAAGAAGGAAAAATAGAAGAAAAAACAGAAGATGAAATGTTAGTATATGGTATTACTTTTGCAGATGAAATCATATTTGGTGAAAAAATAAATGAAATAGACTATTCAAAAATCCTAACATATTTAAATGTAAAAAAAGAATATGATAAGAGTGGAATTGGTATGACTATAACGAAAGTAAGTTTTGAAAATTCCTTGACAACTCTTACTTTAGATGATAAACTTATTGTTAAGTTTCCAAATGAAATTGAATTAGAATATAAGATGAACTTTTTAAAGGGAATAATAGAAAAGTTACCTGCTGAATCAGTAGGCGTTATAGATATGACAAAAGATAAACCTATATTTTCATCTTTTTAATGAGGGGGCATAAGAGTGACAAATAAAAAAGAATTAAATGAAGAAAAAGAAGTAGTAGAAGAAAATGGAGAAAAGAAGAAATTATTTAAAGAAAAAGTAGTAGAATTTTTTAAAAAGTATTCTATAATTTCATATACAGTAATTGGTATTGCATTATTTTTCTTAAGTATGTTACTTACAGCACAAATGAAGACTATTAGTAATACAGAAGAAGTAATTGCTGGGAAAAGAGAGGCACAACTTGCAGATGAATTACTTACTTTGCAACAAGAATATGAAGCTTTAAAAGATAAATATTCTGCTAGTGAAAAGATAGTTGAAGAATACAAAAATAATTCATCAACTAATGATGCTCTTATTAATTCTATGAAAAAAGAAATAGAAAATCTTTCTACACTTGCTGGAACAACAGATTTAAAAGGAGAAGGAATTATAATTACTCTTACAGATGGTACTAAAAACGCTGCAGAAGTAGATTCTAATAGTTTAGTTCACGATAGTGATGTATTGACTGTTGTAAATGAATTAAAAGCTGCAGGTGCAGAGGCAATAAGTGTAAATGATCAAAGAATTATATCAACTTCAGCTATACGTTGTGTTGGACCAGTAATACAAGTAAATTACCAGAAAGTTGCTACTCCAATAGTTATTAAAGCAATTGGAAATGCACAGTATTTGGAAAGTGCTATGAATATAAAAAATGGAATAGTTGATTTATTAAAAGGAACAGCAGGTATTGGTATAACAGTAAGTAGAGAAAATGAAGTAACTATACCAAAATATGATGGCGTATTAAGCTTTAGAACTGCGGTAGAAAGTAATTAAAGGAGGGATATGATATGACAGGAATAATTATCGTAATTGGATTTGTTATAGCTGGTGTTTTAACAGGTCTTAATGTTATAATACCATATTCATATTCTCAATATATCGCAGTTGCTATACTAGCTTGCCTTGATTCTGTATTTGGTGCTTTTTCAGCTAATATAGAAAAGAAATTTAGAATGTCTACTTTCTTATCAGGTTTTTTTGGTAATGCAATAATAGCTATGTTTTTAGTATATATTGGAAGTAAATTAAATGTTGAAATTTACTTAGCCGCTGTTATAGTTTTCGGATCTAGACTGTTAAATAATTTCTCTACTATTAGAAGAGAATTTATTGAAAGATTAGATAATAAAAAGAATGAATTAAAAAATGAAAAGAAAAACAAAAAAGAAGAAAAGAAAATAACTGAGAGTAAAGTAGAAGAAGAAAGCTAAAACAGAAAATAACAAAACAAAAATAACTTGCAAATAAAAAAGATATATTATATAATATAAATGTATAAACAAAAGAAAAGGTGAAATTATGGTAACAAAAGGACGTACAAATAGCATTGAACTACACACACACACACACACACACAAGTAGTTCTTTATTAAAAAGTAAAAAATAGAAGAAGGTAAAAGTTGTAAAAAAAGTAAAATATATAAAGAAGCTAGTTTAAAATAGAAATATTTTAAGCTGGCTTTTTGTACGTAAAAAAACATAGTAAACCAAAACAAAAGGAGGAATAAAAAGTGAAAGAAAAGAAAGGAATAAGTCTAATAACACTTGTAATAACAATAATAGTAATAATAATCCTTGCAGCAGCAGTAATATTAACATTAAATAACAATAACCCAATAGAAAATGCAAAAGAAGCAACATTTAAATCAGATGTAAAAACATTACAATCAGAATTAACAATGTATATAGCAAAACAAACAGCAGATACATTAGGAGTATTTAAAGCAGAAGAATTAAATTTAAGTGAAACGACAACACCAAAGATAGAAGAAATACTAACAAGCATAAAAAGTAGTGGATTAAAAGGAAAAATAGAAGTACAAAATGGAAAGTTAATATACACAGGAACAATAGAAAAAGAAGAAAAATTATTTAAAGAAATAATGGGAGAGGCAATACCAGGGGTAGTTGTAACGGGAGAAGCAATATATACTAGTAAAAACTCAGAAGGAAAAGTAGATATAGCTACTATTCCACAAGGATTTAAGGTATCAGAAAAAGAAGAAGAACAAACAATAGAAACAGGACTAGTAGTAATAGCCCCAGATGAAAGTGAGTTTGTATGGGTACCAGTACCAGAAAGTGAGCTAAATTTATTTGCAGAAGAAGATGGAACAAATGATGAAAATGGAAATCCAAATATGAGAGGAAAACTATGGGGGTTTGCAAAAGATGGTCTAAATACAGGAACAGAAATATCATATTCATCAAATGGTTATAGAGAGCCAGGTTATTTAAATGATAGTATCTATGATAATAATATAGATAATTTAAATATAATAAATGGAATATTAGGAACAAGTTTAGCAGTAGGAACGGATTTAAAAGCTTTAATGCAAAAGGAATATAATGATATATATAATAGTGTAAAAGAATATCATGGATTTTATATAGGAAGATACGAAACAGGAGATTTAAGTAAGGATAAAGTAGTAATTAAAAAAGGAAATGAAGATATAGGAAACCAAACATGGTATACAATGTATGCAAAAGAAAAGAAATATGCTACTCAGTTAAATGGAACAAAGATAAAATCAAATATGATATATGGAAGTCAGTGGGATGCGACAATGAGATGGTTTGCAAAGAGTAAAGACAATAATGTATCAACATATCCAGTAAATGCGCAAAATGGCGTTAATGCAAACTTTAGTGGTAGTAGAAAGTCAACAGGTTCAGTAGGTTCAGTAAATAATATATATGATATGGCTGGAAATGTATATGATTGGACAGTAGAATTGCATTCTAGCAACAATCGTGTCCTTCATGGGTATTATTATTACCACACTAATTCTTACTACTGGTATACTGGTCTCCGTAGCGACAGTAATCCTACTGACTCTATCGATCGCTTTGGTTCACGTATTGCCTTGTATTTGTAGTACTGCCACTGTCGAATAATTTAAAGATAGAGTGTAATTTATATAAAATCAATCAGAAAATAGAATCTGGTTGATTTTTTGTTATATGAAAAATAACTATAGTGTCACTATAGTCATTTTTATATAATATTTAAATATTTTTTTATATTTTCTATATCTTTTTTATCTTTAGGTAAATTTCTTTTTTCTTTAAACTCCAAAATAGTTTTTAAATTTTCAACAGGATATCCGTTTATATAATCCATTTTAAAATTTTTCTTATCATTTGGTATTATTTCAATATCTTCTGAAATTTTGTAAAATCCAGAATCATTTTTATTATTTTCATTTAGATTATATTTTTCTTTTAAAATTTTAAAAAGTTCATTAGAAACACATAAATCTAAATTATTTGCAATATCTCTTAAACCATATAATAACATAGAACCACTTGATAAGATATAATATTCTGTTTTTGGTAAATTTAAACTATTTAATAATTTTAACAACTCTTTTTTATTCATATTTTAATTATACTAAATATATTATTATATTCAAGAAAAATATCCTACTTACTTTTATTTAGTGATTTTATATTTTCTTTTTCTAACTCTTTTAAACTTTTTTTAGGTGTAGGTAAATCTTCTGGCATAGTTCCGTCCTGCTTCCTTAATAGCTTTTCTAACTATTTTTCCAATTTTATTATGAGTATCACATGCTTTACTTTCAGTATCAACTCTATCTCTTTTTAATCTTTGTTCTGTTTGAGAAATCCTAAATAAATTAGCAATAAGTTCATCACTTCCCATATTATCTAAAATATCTTCTCTATATCTTAAGCCTTTTCTTTTTGCAATATCATCAGCGGTTTCTCCATTATATAATCCTTTATATCCTGCGTTATGAAATTTATCAAAATTTTTAACACCTGCATTTTTTGCAGCCTGATTAAGTGAATAATTTCCCTTTCTTGTTAAATCTCTTTGATAAAATCTTTTTTCATCTTCCGTTAACATACTATATTCTTTTTCACTTATTTCTTGTTTTCTAGTTTGAACAGCAAAATATGTTTGAGCAAGTGCAATAACTTTTTTTCTACTATCTCCATTTTGTGCTATTAGATAACAAGCATAACGAGTTAATTTATAATCTAAAATTGTTTTTTCTGCCCCTTTAGGCATTTTTATCGTTTTCCTGACGTCAGGAAAATGTTCAAACACACTAATATCGCTATTTTGACACGACTTTTTAGCTTTATTGATTACCTTTTCAAAATTTTCCCATTTATTGTACTCTAAAATAGTCATAAGTTCTCTAGCGTACCAATATTCAACACCACTTTCATCAATATGCTTTATATTCTCAAACGATTTATTAGTCTTTTCTACTTTTTTCAATAATATCACCTCCCTTGTTATATTTGAATATTATTATAGAACATTTGTTTACATTTGTCAATGGTATTTTAAATTTTTATACATTAAAATCATAAAATAATACTTTTAATAGTGTTACTTTTAAGATAAATCTTACTATAGCTTAAACATCACTTCCTTAAAATATTTAAAAACTTTGTTACATTATGATTTTAACGCGAAAGAATAAATTTTGAACATATTTTTTTGTAATCTAAATATATATGTATAAAAGGGAGATGTGAAAAATATGACAAAGTTAAAAAGTTATAGCATGAGTATAGTTATTTCATTCATAATATCTATAGTATTTATAAGTTTAACAGCAATTATTTTTGCATATACTAATATAAATGATAGGCATTTACAATCTTTTGTATTTGGAACATTACTTGTTTCAGTGTTAGTTGGATCAACTATTCTTGCAAGAAGAATAAAAGAAAAAGGTCTTTTACATGGAGCTATTTTTGGTATTATTTATTGTTTACTTATTTACATTATAGCAGTTATAGAATCAAGTAGTTTTTTTGTGTCTAATACATTAGGAATATATATGGCAATATGTGCAGTTGCTGGTATTATAGGAGGAATAATTGGAGTAAATATATGAAAATAAATTTTAATACAAAAATTTTTAAAAATAAACAAAAAATATTTATTTCAGTATTTGTAATTGTTTTACTTTTAGCTATATATTGTGTTTTAAATTATAATAGTTTAATAGCAGTATATAATTTTGAAAAAGATATTATAGATACATACTCTAATATGGAAGTAGTACTTGGAGGAGAGGCAGTAGGAATTAAATTACTTGCTACAGGTGTACTCATAATGGGAGTAGATAGAGAAGATACAAATTTACAAGTTGGAGATATAATTTTAAAAGTAAACGATGAGAAAATTGAAACAAATTCAGAATTATTACAGTGTGCAAAAGATTCAAATGGGAATGAATTAGATTTAGAAGTTTATAGGCAAGGAGAAGTTTTTAATACTAAGATATCACCAGTTATAGATAGTATAAGTAATGAATATAAATTGGGGTTATGGGTAAAAGATAGTAGTGCTGGTGTCGGAACTATAACTTTTTATGATAAAAAAACTAATAAATTTGCAGCACTTGGGCATGGAGTTACTGAAACTAAAGAAAACTATATATTACCGATAGAAACAGGTGGAATCACGACCACAAATATATTTTCAATCAAAAAGGGTGTTGCAAAAGTACCAGGTGAATTAAAAGGTACAATAACTACTAATATAATTGGTGAAATTAATGGAAATACTGATAAAGGAATATATGGTAAAATACTTCAAGATAGTATTATAAAAAACAAAAATAAGATAGAAATATTACCAAAGTCACAGATAAAAGAAGGTAAAGCAAGTATATATTGTACTTTAGATGATAATCAAGTTAAAGAATATGAGATAGAAATTCAAAAAGTATTACTTACATCTAGTGGAAATAAAAATATGATAATTAGTGTAACTGATAAGGAATTACTTGAAAAAACAGGTGGTATAGTACAAGGAATGAGCGGTAGTCCTATAGTACAGGATGGAAAATTAGTAGGAGCTGTGACACATGTATTTTTAAATGATCCAACAAGGGGATATGGAGTTTTTATAGAAAATATGATAGAAGATATGAGTAACATAGAGTAAATCTATGTTATTTTTGTGATATAATATATCCGTTGCTCTTTTAAAATAAAAAAATAATTTTTTTTAGGAGGATTTTTAAATGTCAGTTAGAGTTGTAAAAATGTGCGATATGCCTGGTATTATAGCAGCAAAAGTTTTTCAAATGCTTAATATTAGTCATGTGAAGCTTACAATGAAGGAAAAGTCACTATGTGGGCGTGCAATTATTACAGATGTAGAACCTAAAAATTTAATTTTTCCTGAAGGGTGGTATTATGATAAATGATATTTCACTAACAAGGGAACGAGTTCCGATGGATTATATTCTGCAATTGCTATGAAAAAAAGTGACAATACCTCTTGGAAGGATACGGCCAAGTACTCCACATTAGAATAAAAAATTTTTGTTTTAACTCCCTCTAAAAAGGGGAGTTTCTTTTATATACATTAGCTTCATAATATTTAAGTATTGTAAAATCTTTTTAAATATGATAGTATATATACAATAAAAGTTATCAAAAAATATTAGTAAATATAACCATAAAAAGGAGGTTGATATATTGGAAGATACACTTGATATTGCTGTAATTGGGGGTGGACCTGCCGGTTTATCTGCTGCGATAAATGCAGTCTTAAGAAATAAAAGTGTTAAGATATTTACAAATGCTTTAAATTATTTACAAAAAGCTGAAAAAGTGGATAATTATCTTGGATTTTATAATATTTCTGGGCAAGAACTAATGGAAAAGTTTGTAGATCATGCAAATAAATTAAATGTTTCGTTTGAATACGGAAAAGTAATAGATATAATGAAATATAACGATATGTTTATGATTAATTTTAATGGCAAAATTATAAATGCAAAAGCAGTAGTATTAGCACTTGGAATTACAAAAGAAAAAATGTTAAATAATGAAGAAAAACTACTTGGAAAAGGAATTAGCTACTGTGCAACTTGTGATGGAGCTTTATATAAAGGAAAAAATATTGCTGTTTATGGTAATGCAGATGATATAATAGAAGAAGCAAACTTTTTATCTAGTCTTGGAGCAAATGTAAACTATATAACTGTAAAAAAAGATATAAAAGGATTAAATCAAAATATAAATGTTATAAATGGGATAATTAGTGATATAATTGGTGATAATAAACTTGAAGGTATTATAATAAATGATAAATATATAAAGCTTGATGGATTATTTTTATTAAGAAATTCTATAGCTCCAAATTCTATTGTAAAAGACCTAATTTTAGAAGATGGGTATATAGTAGTTAATAGGAATATGGAGACTAATATAAAAGGAATATATGCTTGTGGAGATTGTAAAGGAAAGCCATTACAAATTTCTAAAGCAACAGGAGAAGGTTTAGTTGCTGCTCAAAATGCAGCCAAATATATAGATAAGTTAAAGGAGATGATTTAAATGTCAGAAATAAGACATCCTAATAAAGAGGAATTAAATGAAATTTTAAAGAATAATGCTTTAGTTTTAGTTGATTTTTATGCTAGTTGGTGTATGCCATGTAAAATGTTAAGTCCTGTTATAGAAGAAATTGCAAAAGAATATGAAGGAAAAGTAGTAGTTTGTAAAATTGATATAGATGAAAATGAAGAGTTAGCAAATGAGTATAATATTATGTCAGTACCAACTGTAATCATATTTAAAAATAATGAAAATGTCGAAGAAATAATAGGTTTAAATAATAAATCAAAATATACAAGAGCATTAGATGAATAAAAGAAAACTGGCTAAAATTTAGCTAGTTTTCTTTCTTCAGTTATAAACTTTGCTTGCCTTTGTATAAGTAAATTTTTAAATTTCTCTATTCCGACAGTTTCGGGAGTAATCCCTTGTTCTATTAATTTTTTACCAGTAACAGTAGATAACATTTTATTTCCTAAATTAGCAAAACTAATATTTTGATTTTTTATAATAGTATCACAGTTAACGATAGTCTCTAATTCATCTAAAGTTAGTTTTGAACGATTTATTGCATTTATAAACTTTGCAAAAGTAATAGGGCTTAGTTTATCACATTCTTTTGCAAGCATATGATATTTTACTGTAGTCATAGCTTTTTGTTTCCAAATTTTTGGTGCAGTAATATAGTCGGAAAAATCTTTTACTATATTTATCCCTGCTTTATCATGTCCTGTATGTTTAGGTAAAACATTTTTTGGTGTTAAAGCTTTTCCAAAGTCATGTACAAGAGCACAATATCTTAGACTTTCATCTTTAGTGGCTTTTGATACTCTATCTAGTACAAGCATAGTGTGATTATATACATCACCTTCTGGATGATATTCTATATTTTGAGGAATATCTATAAGATTATATAGTTCTTTAAAATGTACATCTAATGTATTTGTATTTTTTAAAATATTAAAGAAAATTGATGGAGTATCTGTTTCAAGAGCTTTATATAGTTCTTTAAAAACTCTTTCTTTGGATAAAGTATTTAATTCTTGTTTTATATTCTTCATTATTTCTAAAGTCTCTTCTGCAATATTAAAATTAAATGTGGCAGCAAATCTTGCAGCTCTATATACTCTTAGTGGATCTTCTAAAAAAGCATTACTTATGTGTCTTATTGTTTTATTTGCTATATCTTTTGCACCGCCAAATGGATCAACAAATACACCAGTTAATACATCTTTTGCTATAGCGTTTATAGTAAAATCTCTTCGTTTTAAATCTTCATTAATTGTAATTTTATCAGAAACATTAAATTCAAATCCTTTATGACCTTCTGAAACTTTTCTTTCACTTCTTGCAAGAGCAAATTCATATTTTTTTATATAAAAAACTGGAAAGTATTTACCAGCTTTTTTAGCAACTGGAAATAATTGCATGAACTTTTCTTCGGCCAAACCCGTAACACAAAAATCAAAATCAGATGGAATTAACCCCATTATCTCGTCACGTACAGCACCACCAACCAAATATAGTCTACCACCATTTAATGCAATAGTCCTTGCTATACTAAAAATATTTTCTAAATCCATAATATATCACATAAATATAATATATTAAATTAAAAAATAAGTCAAATTATAAGAAAAATAAGTCTAAATTTGTGTAAGTTAAAAAAATACATTTACTTAGTTAAAAATGTGATATATAATAATATTGGTGAAATTATATGAACAAACAATTAAAAATAGGAGGTATGACCTGTGTTGCATGTGCATCAGGTATAGAAAGAACTTTAAAGAAAATAAAAAAAGTAAAAAAAGTAGAAGTAAGTTTTGCAACTCAAACTATGCAAATTGAATATGATGATGATTTAAAATTTAAGGTTATTGAAAATGCAATAAAATCTTTAGGTTTTCATATTGTAAAAGAAAATGAGGAAGAAAAAGATAACTCAAAACTTAAATTAATAATATCTATAATATTTACAATTCCATTATTATATATTGCAATGGCACATATGTTACCAAATATTAATTTACCTTATCCGGACATAATAAATCCCAATATTAACAAAATAAATTTTGCATTAATACAACTTATTTTAACTATTCCAGTTATAATTTGTGGTTATAAATTTTATACTGTAGGATTTAAATTGTTATTTAAAGGAGTGCCAAATATGGACTCTTTAGTTGCAATAGGAACTACAGCTTCGTTTGTATATAGTTTATACTCTGTATATAAAATATGTACGGGAAATTTTGATTATATCCATAATTTATATTTTGAATCTACTGCAACAATAATTACTTTAGTTGAGCTTGGTAAGTATTTAGAATCAAGGTCAAAAAATAAAACAGGTAATGCAATAAAAGCTTTAATGAATATAGCTCCAAAAGAGGGAACAGTTTTAAGAGATGGTAAAGAAATAAAAATTAGTATAGATGATATAGTAGAAAATGATGTGGTTATTGTAAAAGCCGGTGATAAGATACCAGTTGATGGTGTGATAATATCTGGTAATGCAAGTGTAGATGAATCAATGTTAACGGGAGAGAGTTTACCTGTTGAAAAGAAAGTTAATGATAATGTTGTCGGTGGAACTATTAATCAAAGTGGATATATAAAATTTAGAGCCACAAAAATTGGAAAAGATACAGTTTTATCTAGAATAATAGAGCTTGTAAAAAATGCTCAAAATTCTAAAGCTCCAGCTCAAAGGCTTGCAGATATTGTGTCAAAGTATTTTACGATAGTAGTACTTGTTCTTGCTATAATTTCATTTGTTGCTTGGTTTATAGCAACTAAAGAATTTACGTTTTCACTTACTATTTTTGTATCTGTACTTGTTATTGCATGTCCATGTGCTTTAGGACTTGCAACACCGATTGCAATAATGGTATCAACTGGAAAAGGAGCTTCCCTTGGAATATTATTTAAAGATGCTACTTCACTTGAAACGTTAAGCAAAATTAATACAATAGTTTTTGATAAAACTGGTACATTAACTGTTGGTAAACCATATTTAACTGATATAATACCAATAGAAATATCAAAAGATACTTTATTAAGCTATATTTTTTCAGTTGAAGAAAAATCTGAGCATCCTATTTCAAAAGCAATAGTTAATTATTCTTTAGAAAATAACGCAAAAAAAGTAGAGGTAAATAACTTTGAAACTTTAGTCGGTAAAGGAGTGAGTGCAAACATAAATGAAGGAAAGATAAGTATTGGAAACTTAAGACTTGCAAATGAAAATAATGTTGATACAAAAGATTACGAAGATATAATTTCTAAGTTTCAAGCTGAAGGAAAAACGGTTATGTTTGCTATTTTAAAAGAAAAATTAATAGGAATAATTGCAATTGCTGATATAATAAAAGAAAACAGTGCTAAACTTATAGAAAAGTTAGAGAATATGGGAATATCTACATATATGATAACAGGTGATAATGAAAATACAGCAAAACACATAGCATCACAAGTAGGAATAAAAAATATAATTGCAAATACATTGCCGGAGGATAAGGCAAATAAAGTAAAAGAAATTATGGATAAAAATAATAAAGTAGCAATGGTTGGAGATGGTATAAATGATTCACCAGCACTTATGAGCTCTGATGTTGGAATTGCAATAGGAAATGGTACAGATGTAGCCATAGAGTCAGCTGGCGTAATATTAGTTAAAAATGATATATTAGATATATATAATGCAATTAGACTTAGTAAAAAAACTATGAGAGTAATAAAACAAAATCTATTTTGGGCATTTGGATATAATGCACTAGGGATTCCAGTTGCTATGGGAGTATTACATATATTTGGCGGGCCTTTATTAAATCCAATGATAGCAGCACTTGCAATGGCTTTTAGTTCTGTATCTGTTGTTACTAATGCATTAAGAATAAATAGTTTTAAAGATAATTTTTAATAGAATTATTGATGTCTCATTTATAATATTATATAATATGGTAGATGTATTGAAAATATATTTTTGGGATGTGAAAATAATGAGATTTTTAAAAGATAATATATTTGTTACAGCTCCATCTGATTCAATATGTAGTGAGGGTGATAAATTAAGATTGGAAAATGCAATAAAAAAATTTAATAGTATAGGAATTAAAGTTATATTAGGAAAAACTGTAGAAATGAAAAATTTATATAATGATGAGGAATATAAACTAAAAGCATTAGAAGTTGAAAAGGCATTATTAGATGATAATATTGATACAGTTATAGCTGCAAATGGTGGTGAAACAGAAATAAATATTATTGAATATTTTGATTTTGAAAAATTAAAGGATAAGAAAGAAGGAAAAAAGATTTTTCAAGGTTTTTCCGATAATTCAATATTAACTTTTCTTTTGGCTACTTTATCCGATTGGAAGACATATTATGCCCCATGTTTTCCTACATTTGGATATGATAATTGGGATAAAACAATAAGCGATAATTTAGAATTACTTAAAGGGAATATTATTGAACAAAGTTCACAAGATTTTTTTGAAACATATTCGTTTAAAAAAGTAAAGGGAAAAGAATTATACGGATATAACTTAGATACTACAAATAAAGTAGTTGACCTAACTAATAATGATAATTTTATAATAAATGGTACTTTATTAGGTGGGTGTATGGATGTGTTAAAAGCGATAATAAATACTAAATATGATAAATTGAGAGAATATAATCGAAAACATAAAAATATAATTTGGTTTATAGAAAATTGTGCTTTGAGCATTGAGGAACTAAAAAGTACTTTACAAAGTATGGAGAGAAATGAATGGTTTAAAAATGTAAGATGTTTTATGATAGGAAGAGGAAAAATAACTTTAGATCAACAATTTTTAAATGAACAAAATAATATATTATTGAATATTTTATCAAAGTATAATGTACCAATAATAATAAATTGCGACTTTGGACATGTAAGACCTTTTAATACACTAATAACTGGTGGAGATGCAATATTAACATATAAAAATGGTAAATATACTATAAAATATGAAAATATAAATTAATTGACTAAGCCTAAAAGTTAGATACTTTATAGGTTATATTAAGGGAAGTTAGGGTTTGTGATATAATGGTAGATATTAAAGAAAATGTAATTAAAAAAAAGAAAATTAGTTTAAAAAGTATTTTGAAAAACTTTATTAAATATTATAAAGAAAATTTAAAAGTAAAACATATTGTATGTTTCATTATAATGGTAATTATCTTTGCTTTAAGTTTAAATTTATTTTACACAAATTTAAATAATCAAGAGGCAAAAGAAATTATTACTGAAAGCGTTAAAGGGGTTCCTTTTATTTCAAGTTTAGGAGAAAAAATCTTCCTTGCATTTCTAATAATTTTTGCTGGTTTTACTCCATATTTATATATTTCTGTTATAGGATTATTTTGTGGATATAGTTTAGCAAATAATATAATTATAAATTATATATTAAATGGAAGTACAACTTCATTTGTATTTATGATTATAGGTGGAGTAATACAATTAATTGGTTTTTCACTTTGTGTTGCAACTGGTATTAATTATTGTAGAATATCAACTAAAAGAAGAAAATTTTCTAGTAATACTACATATGGTTTAAATGATATAAAAAGCACCTTTTATAATTTAAAAAATGATAAAGAAGGTATGAAAAAGGTAGAAGAAAGCAATAGAAAGAAGTTTGAAGAAAAGAAAAAGTATAATGTAAAAGTACCATATTTAACATTTATTGTTTCTTTTATTATAAGTATAATATTTGTGTTAGTGGGTATGGTAATATAAAAAGAGTTCATAGTGAACTCTTTTATATTTTTTGTGTAGGTCTAAATAAATTATGAATTCCTTCTAAAATATAGTCTTTAACACTTTTTTTGTATATATCTTCTTCTAAATAAAATGATTTCTCATAAAGTATTTCATCTTCTAAAACAACTTGAATTTTTCCTACATAACTTCCAGCTTCCATAGGAGCTTCTATTTTTTGGATTGTGTCTTGTTTTATATATATATCTTCGTATTCTTGCTTAGTTAAAGGTAAGATTAAACTATCTGAAAATTGTCTTTCATAAAACTCTTTGTTTCCCTTAATAATTGGAATATTAATATAAAAATTAAGATATTTTGATATATCCATTTTCTCATATCTTTTAAAAGATTCTTCAAGAATTGTTTTAGCAGTAGAAAATCGTATATTAGTTGTTTCTGCACCAAGTACTACAGCTATAAATCTTCTACCATTATCAGTTGCGGAAGCTACTAAGCATCTATTAGCACCATTTGTAAAACCTGTTTTTACACCATCAGCCTTATCATATGTTTTTAAAAGGGCATTAGTATTATTTAATAATTTAGAAAAAGAGCCAAAATTTATTGTAATAGACTTTGTTTTTACCGTTTCATTTATATACTTATTTCTTAGGGCATATCTTGTGATAAGTGCCATATCTTTTGCAGTTGTATAATGAGTTTTTGAATCTAGTCCATGAGGATTTGCAAAACTTGTATCTGTAGCACCAATTTCTTTTGCTTTTTTATTCATCATATTTGCAAAATTTGTAATATCACCGCCTATATGTATACCTACGGTATAAGCACAATCATTACCTGAAGGAAGTAACATACCATAAAGTAAGCTTTTTGCACTTACTTTATCACCCTTTTTTAATCCAACAGTTGAACCGCCAATCCAAGTTGCTTGAGAGGGTACTTCTATCATTTCGTCCATTTCACAATTTTCTACTAATAAAATACTTGTCATAATTTTAGTAAGAGATGCCATTGGTCTTTTGTCACTAGCATTTTTATCAAATAGTACTCTGCCAGTATCATAATCAATAACAACAGCTGCTGGAACCTTTATATCTACAAAATCTTTTGATGATGTATTTGCATATATATTATTAAATGAAAATACAATTAAAAATAATATAAATAAAAATACTATTAACGAGTTTTTTTTCATTAGGGTACACCTCAATTAATTATATGAACTATTAAGAAAAATATATCTTAATAAAAAGAAAGTACTTAAAAATTTATAGTACAACCTTTAAGTTTAGACTTTAAAAATAAAAAAATAAAAGAAATTATTATTGCTTATTTTTTTTATATATAATATAATATTCTTAAGTTTAATCTTGTATTTAGAGGTGAAAATATGTCAAAAAAAGAAATGGTTGAAGATAAAACAAGATATTTTGTCGAAGCAATAGTGTATATATTATGCATAGTTGTAGTTGTTTTTGCAAACTGTTTTGGACCTACATATATAAAAATGATACCACTGTTATTTTTACTTGGTATTGTTGGTAAGATAATCTTTGATAGACCTCTAATAACAACTATATTTGGCTTTTGCATAGCTATATGTATGTTAAAAATTAGTGGTATAAGCGAATTACTTTTAATTGTAATATTAAGTTTATTTATGGCAATATATATTGCACTTGGTGAAATATGTGGAAAGTATCTAAAAGATTCTTTAAAGTATTTAAAAAGTAAAAAGAAAAAAAAGACTAAAGAGGCAATTATATCATATGTATTAGTTATTGTTACTTTTTTACTAGCACTTTTTTTGAATAATGTTGCAAATTCTAATTTATTTACATATTTTGCAAATGAAGAAAAACTAAATAAATATATTGTTAGTAATTATGGTGAGGATAAATTTGAATATGTTTCATCTAATTACAACATGTTTAAAGATAGAAGCTTTTTATTTACGATGAAAAATAATGAAGATGGAAATAATTATAACTTTACTGTATATTTAAACAAAGAACTTGATATACAAGATGGATATAAAGAGTATTTAAATTCTAAAGAAAAACTAGAATTAGAAGAAGATTTTATTAAGTTTTTAGAAAGTAAAGAGTTTAAAATTGATAATATAGAAATATCGATAAATTCTATATTTAATGATGAATTTGAACTTGAAATTTCAAAACAAATAGAAAATATAGATGATAATGAGATTATAAATTATTCAAAAGAAGTTGTTAAGTATATTGAAAAATTAGAAGAGTATCCTAAAAATAATAATATTACACAATTATCATTAAAATTAAAAAGCACTAAAGATAGTAAACAAAATCTAGAATCTAATGTATATTTAGAGGGTTATAGAAAAAATAAAGAACTTAATGTAGAAGAAGATTATAAATATATTCAAAGAGCTTTAAAAATTGAATATATAGATTAAATATAATATAGGGGACAAATGATGGGTGAGATTAATCAGAAAAGAAAGATTTCTTTTATAACTGAATTTATACTATTTTTATTTATTGTGCTAATAACTATTTTATTATTAAAACAGCTTAATATATCTGAATTATTAGAAGATAGTAGTAATTTAGCTATGTATGCTCAATCTGATACTGATATAAAAAGAGAAAATGAAAGTTATATTAAGAAAATAAAAGAGGAATATAGTATTAATATAAAGTATGGTAAAAGTACAGAAGACTACATGGAAAAAATAGAAGGTAATGCTCAGTATAATGAAGCAATTATAAACAATAATATAAAACTTATATATTATGCCTTAAAAAAGTATCCAGATGATGTATTTGATATGAGCAGAAATAAAAAATATCCAATAACTATAGTTATTATTGATAAATTTAATAATAATAATTTGGCTCTTGCATCTAGAAATAACCTAAATGAATTTAGAATTTATATAAGTAATACTCCAAAATTTGAAAGAGCTTTTCATCATGAAATGTATCATGTACTGGAGTATTATATGTCAGATACACAAAAATATTTATTTGCATCTTGGAATAAATTAAATCCAAGTAATTTTAAATATGAAGAAGATATTTCTCTTTTAGACGATAAATATGTATATAAAGAAAATAGTCTTATTGATGAGAGCAATATAGATGTAAGCAATAATGAAATAATAGATGAAGAAAATGTTAATCCATATTTTGTTACTAAATATTCTAAAGTAACAGAAAAAGAAGATAGAGCAGAAATTTTTGCTGAAGTTATGATTTTAAATAAAAAAGTTAAGTTTTTAGAAGAAGGACAGAATATAAGAAAAAAAGTTGATTACATATCTGAGATATTATCTGAGTGTATTACTAAAGAAGATTTTTATTTTTATAGATTTTTGTAGTCATAAATCATATTTGTTATATTAATGTTACGTTTTTGTACTATATATGTTTAATTTAATCACGAAAATATATGTTATATATATTGACAAAGATTACATAATTTGATATAATCCTATTAGGTGAAAGTATATAGCTAAGATAATTTTTAGCTAGACATCTATAAATATTATAATAGGAGTGTTGATTTATGCTTAACAAAGTTGTAGGTCTTGAAGGAATAAACGAGGTAAAATACTTTAAGAAAGATGAATTATCAGTAATAGTAGTTGATTCGATTTATGGCGCTACAGGAAAGTACATTTTAGCTTCTGTTTTTCTTACTGAAGAAGAAAAAGAAAAACTAGAAACTATACGGTACTATGTATCAGGACCAGATGTATATCGCCGTGTAAGAGGCTATGGACATGGTTGGAATGATGAAGAAACTGGAGAAAAGTATACTACTAGCGAGGGTAAAATAAGGTTCATTTGTCATGAGCCGACATTTGTTCTTATGGAACACTATATCCCAGAAGCTAAAAAAGAGTATACACTTTATCTGGATAATTATTTCTACGAAAATCAAATGGAAATTGTTATTCCAAATGAACCGGAGCTTTCTAAATTAGCAAATACATATAGAGAGTACAAGGATGAGAACACAATCACAGAAAAAGCATATGAAAAGCGTAAAAGACAGCTCAAGAGTGGTAAAATCACACTTGAACAATTTAACGAGTGGGTAGACGGAAGAACCGTTATACCTACTAAAACACAGCAGGATCAGGAAATAGAATCTAATTTCTCGGATCATGCTAAAGTTGCAACAACTCCCAATGCGGATATTGGATATGAGTTGATTGCTTTAAGGAGAGAATATGAGGAAAATCTTCTTAGGCTTTATGAGGATAAGATTTCTTCGCTTGGAAACACGATTCTTGAACTTGAGGAAGCAGTTTTAAAAGCTGCTAATATCTTAAAAGACATCAAAACAGCAAATGCCAAATTTGATGTTGAAAAAGAAAGATTGAAAGAAGAGTATGAGATAAAAGTTCATTCAGTGATTTCTGAAAAGTAAACATAAAAGGAGTAAAAAAATTAATTTTTACTCCTTTTTGCTAATGTATAAAAGATGTATTTACAAGTGAAAATATAAGTGATATAATATACTACATAATCCGGAGGTTTTTTAAATGGCAAAAAAGATATACATTAAGTTTGCTTTGCTATTTATCGCAATAAATTTAATATGTTTTGTAAACTTATATGCAGCAATAGAAGAAGTAGAAGTAAATGAAAATAATGTAAATAATAGTGAAACAACTCAAGAAAGCGAAGAACTAAAATTACAAAAAGAACAATTAAATAATATGATAAAACAACTTCTTGATGAAATTCTTGTAAAGATTAATTATATAGATCAAAGAGTAGAGGAAATTAGATCAACAGAGGAGTATGAGACATATCCTGCTATAAGATTAAATATGGATACACCATTATTTGGACTTGTGAAAGTTACAAATAACAAATTAAATATTACTCAAGATGTTTCTGCGGCAGATGTTGCATCTGGCTATTCTATTAGAACAGTTATTAAAAATAGGAGTATTAAATTACCAGACGTTACATTTGCAGGGATTGTAGTAAGTACAAGAGATGTAAAACTAAATGAAGACATTGAATTAAGTGATGCTAATAATGCTGTTTTAAAGCTTATGCAATATAGTCAAAAAGCAGATAGTGCTATAGAATTTCTTGATAAACAAATAAATAAAAACTTTAGAGAATATATTCCTAAAGAAAAACTAGAACAGATAACAGAATTACAAAGAAGATTAACTAAGCTTGAAGAGAATTTGGTAACTCAAGATATGAATACAATAAAACTAGATATGTTAGTAGAAAATAAAGAGGAACAAGATGCATTAAATAATTATTATAACACATTTAAAGAATTAAGTTCTAATATAAAACAAAGTAAGATAGTAGTTGATAATGTATTAATTGCTGATGAAGCGTTAAGAGATGCACAAAGAGATGTTATAGATATTGAGGCTAGATCTTTAGAATTAACAGATGGTCTAGAGAAAGCTTTATTATCACAAAAAGAAAATATTAATTTAGAAGTAATGCTAAATAGAATGAAAGAAAGACTTGAAAATAGACAAAAGTCTATAGAAGAATATGTTTTAAATTCTGTAGAAAAAAGAGAAGTAAAAAAAGATGAAGAAGTAGTAAATGAAAATAATAATTCTGATGAACAAATAGTAGATGAGCAAAATACTAATTTAGATGAAAATATAACAATTGAGGAAATAAAAAAATATGATGTAACTTCAGCTGATATAGTTGGAATATTAAAACAAGATATAGATAATATTGAAACTCTTATAGAAAAATATTTTCCTACTAAAGTAGAAGGTAATGAAGAACAAGTAGAAACAGCAGAAGAGAATAATGTGGAAAAAGAAGAAATTACATTAGAGGAAAAAGAAAGCGTTTTAGAGCAATTATATGATATATATAAAGATTATATAACAAGAGAAAATAAATTTTATACAGCAAATGTCAATAGTCAGTTAAAAGCTACTACATCAAAAACAACAGATATCTCTAAATATACAGATTCTAATGTATTAGAAGAAATGAAATACATATATTTAGAGTTACCTGAGACTTTAGAAGATTATTTAGATTATTGTAATACTAGTTTATATATAGAAGTTGAAGATTTATCTAATAAATTAAGTGAACAATTAAATAAATTAGTTGATACTTATTTAAAAATGGAAAAAATATATGAAGATTTAAATGTAGATGATGTTAAATCTAAAGCTTAGTTTTGAAAGAGGGGAAAAATGTTAAATTTAACTAGAAATGAACTACTAAGTGTTAGTAAGCCAGCAAGATATGTTGGTGGAGAGTATAATCAGGTTATAAAGGATGCAAAAAGTGTTAAATGTAGATATGCTTTTTGCTTTCCTGATATATATGATATTGGTATGTCAAATCTTGGCATGAAGATATTGTATGATGTCTTAAACAAAAGAAATGATACATGGTGTGAAAGGGTATTTGCACCATGGCCTGATTTTGAAGAACTTATGAGAAGAAAGAAAATAGAATTATATGGGTTAGAGTCAAAAGATAGTATTAGAAATTTTGATATGGTTAGTTTTACTCTACAATATGAAATGAGTTATACTAATATATTAAATATGCTTGATCTAGCAAATATTCCTATATATTCTAAAGACAGAAAAGAAGATGATCCTTTTGTTTTTGCAGGAGGTCCTTGTGCATCAAATCCATATCCACTTATAAAGTTTATGGATTTCTTTTTACTTGGTGAAGGAGAGGAACAATTAAATCAAGTAGTTGATAAATTTGTAATTTGGAAAAGTAAAAAATTATCAAAAAAGGATTTCTTAGAAAGTATTAAAGATATAACTGGAGTTTTCATTCCAAGCATACATACAGAAAATGATGTTATAAAAAAAGCAGTTATTAAAGATATGGAAAATGTTGAATACCCAATTAACTTTGTCGTTCCAAATACTGAAATTGTTCAAAATAGAATTTCACTTGAATTATTTAGAGGGTGTAGTAGAGGTTGTAGATTTTGTCAGGCTGGGTATATTTATAGACCAGTAAGAGAAAAGTCTGCAGATAAATTATTAAAAATTGCAAAAGAATCAATTAAGGCAACTGGATTAAATGATATTACACTTTCATCTTTAAGTACAAGCGATTATTCACAGTTTCAAAAGTTAACTACTTCCCTTATAGATATTTGTGATAAAGATAAAATAGGTTTATCACTACCATCTTTAAGAATTGATACAGTTAACTTGGATGTGTTAAATAAGGTACAAGCTGTTAGAAAAAGTTCTCTTACATTTGCACCTGAGGCTGGAAGTCAAAGATTAAGAAATGTTATAAATAAAAATATAACCGAGGAGGAGATATTAAATGGGTGTAAGATTGCTTTTGAAAGTGGTTGGAATACTGTAAAGTTATATTTTATGATAGGACTTCCTACAGAAACTTTTGAAGATTTATCTCAAATTGTTACACTTGCAAATAAAATAGTTGACTTGTATTATTCTTTACCAAGAGAAAAAAGAAATGGAAAATGTACAGTAACAGTTTCAACTTCAACATTTGTACCAAAACCACATACACCATTTGAATGGTTTGGACAAAATACGCTTGATAAAATAGAATTAAAGCAACAGTTTTTAAAAGATAATTTGAAAAACAAAAGTATTAAATATTCTTGGCATAATCCACAAGTTAGTAGACTTGAAGCATTAGTATCTAGGGGTGATGATAAAGTCTGTGATATTATATACGAAGCTTTTAAAAATGGTGCTAAATTTGATAGTTGGGAAGAATATTTAAATGTTGATGCTTGGGAAAAAGCAGCAGAAAAACTTAATATTAATATTTCTGATTATGCAAATAAAGAATATGATTTAGATTATAAATTTAAATGGGATAATATAATGCATGGAGTAACAAAAGAATTTTTAAAGAGAGAGTATAACAAGGCAATAAAAGAAGAGACTACTTTAAATTGTCAAAAAAATTGTTCTGCTTGTGGTGTTACTCAAATTACAGAGTGTAATTTTTTAAATAAATTTAAATTAAAAAAAGGTGAATAAATTGGATAAGACATCAAAAAGATATGAAGTTAATATATTAAATAGGAATATAAATTTTAAATATGAAATAATTGAAAAGATAGAGGCTGGAATTTCTTTATGTGGTACAGAGGCAAAGTCTATTAAATCTGGAAAGTGTAATTTAAAAGATAGTTTTGCATTAATAAAAAATAACGATGTTATTTTAAAAAATATGCATATATCGCCTTATGATAAAGGAAATATAAATAATGTAAATCCAACTAGAGATAGACTATTGTTACTTCATAAAAAGGAAATACTTAAGTTATTAAATTACTTAAAACAAGGCGGATATACTTTAGTACCTTCAAGGATATATACTAAGGGTAGATGGCTTAAGCTAGAACTTTGTGTATGTAAAGGCAAAAAATTATATGATAAAAGAGAGACTATAAAGAAAAGACAAGCTGATAGACAAATGAATTTATTTAAAAATTAAATAAAAGGCATTACTATATTATTTAGTAGTGCCTTCTATTATTGGTACTTCATTTTTATTTTGAACTTCTAACTCACATTTTTGTTTTAAAAGTGCTATAGCAGAAAGATTTTGACCGATACATGATATAAAATTTCCTAGTAAATCTATATCATCAGAATTTAGATTTTGTGCAAGTAATATAGAAATTATAGTTGAATATGTAACTAAATCAGCCCCTGCAAATCTACAACATTTGAGTATATCAAAATCATTCATCTATGTATTATTTATTATTCCGGATATAGTAAGTATATGCGTTGCACATTTGCAAGGTAGACAAAGTTGAACAGGAGAAGAAACAAATATATTTCGTATAATAGTTTCTATACCATTTTGGATTATAACTGTAAAATATGTATTAGTTACTCTAACTATATTTAATATAAAATTTCCTTTTAATTCAATAGTTTGACTAGAATTTGTAACTGTTGTAGTAAGTTTATTTGAATCTTTGCAATTTTTACAACAAATTACATCTCTTATTGTAAGTGTAATATTAAATTCATCCATATAATCACCTCTTTAGCAACATGAACTTGATTTTCCACAGCATGTAATAGTAGCACCTATGAATATTCTTATACATCCGGATTCTTTTGGTAAATCAAAAATTTTGAAGCTACCACAAGGTATGTTAAATATTAATGTTGGTATGAAATCAGGATTTGAAATTTGAATAGTAATATGAGAACAACTTTTAGCAAGAGCTGTTAAAGTATAGCCAAAGGCAAGTGGAATTACACTATTTATAGCTACATCTGTAAAAACATTATCTGTAACTTTTGAAATTCCATTTTGACACGTTCTTTGCCTTATAGCAAGTGTGTAGCAACAAACATCTTCCATTCTATTCACCTCGAATTAATATATTATATGTTAATGTTAAATATTTGTTAATAACAATAGTAATATATAGTAAAATTTGAAAAAAGTCTTTTATTTTTTTTAAATATATGGTAAAATAAAAATATAGTAATAGAGAAGAGGTTTAGATTATGGTAACAAAAGAACGTATAAATAGCATTGAACTACACACACACACACACACACACACA
>CALXJG010000007.1 GCA_944388565.1 uncultured Clostridia bacterium | reverse complement strand
ATATTATTATACACAAAAATGTACCCAATGTGAAGACACTCTTTTTTTTAGTGTCCACTCCATTGGGTACATTATATACTGTCAAACCTCTTATTATCGCCTATAATCTTGTATACTTTGGATTAGAAAAGTCATAATTAGTTAATACTTCTCCGTTTACTGAACTTAATTGTAAGTTGTTAGTAACTAAATCAGCATAACTATATGATAACTTATTAGCAGTCTCACTATCTTTAAAAACAAAAAGATTTGTATAAGTACTGTCTATGACTCCTCTTCTGCAAATACATTTATTTCTTCCTATATTTGCTTTGACAAATATCTCTTGTCCTATATATGTTTCTACTTCTTGCTTAACCTTAAGTAGTGAATCTTTTGAAACCATATTACCACCCCTAATAAGCTCTTTCATGTCTTATATTTTAACACTTTTCGACCTTAAAGTCAAAGTAAAAGCGACTCCTAAAAGTCGCTTTGTTACAGTATTATGAAAACTGTTTTGCATGAAATATAAATATTTACCATGTTGTATTTCTATTTTTTTAGTTTAATAACATTTTTATTACATTATTTCTTTGAATTGATATATTCAATCGCTTTTTGTAATTGTGTATCTTTTTCAAAAGGAACAACAGTCTCATTTTCTACTTCACTTGGTAAATCTACAGATATATTAGGTTCAATACCATTTTTATGTATTTCAGTTCCACTTGCTGTATAATATTTAGCAACTGTTATTGATAAAGCTCCTCTAACACTTAGTTTTTGTACTTCTTGTACTATTCCTTTACCATAAGTTTTATTACCTATTATAACTCCTTTACCAGAATCTTTAACTGCTCCTGCAAGTATTTCAGAAGCACTTGCACTACGTGAGTTAGCAACTATTGCTAAAGGTATCTCTATTTGATTGTCGTTTGTACACTTATATACTTTTTGACTTCCATCTTTATATACTAATTTTAAAACATCACCTTTTGGTAAAAGCAAGTCTAAAATTTTAACTGTTTCAGTAACAAATCCACCAGGATTATTTCGTATATCTATTATTAAACCTGAAACATTACCTTTCATTAATTTATCATATTCTGTTTTAAATTGGTCGTATATGCTATTTTCAAAAGCCCAAATCTTAATATATCCAATATTTCCATCTAATATATTAGATTCAACATTATTAGCTGATATTAGCTCACGTGTTATATCTTTTTCAAATACTTCGTCGCCTCTTAATATAGTTAGATGAACACTCTCTCCAGCTTCACCTTTCATATCATCAACACATTCTGTATAGTTATCTAATGTTACTACTTTATCACCAACTTTTGATATTATATCTCCTGCTTTTATATTTGCATTATATGCAGGTGTATTTGGCATAACACCAACTACCAATATAGCATCACTATCTATATCATATGTTAAATGCAAACCAATACCACCATATTTTTCATTTCCAGATGTAAGCATCTCATTATATTCTTCTTCAGTAACATAATGAGTATATGGGTCACCTGCTGCATCAGCCATACCACTAATAGCACCATCTATTAATTCATCCATATCTACATCATCTATGTCAATATAGTTATTTTGAATTCTAACTAATGCTTCTTCAATCCTTTCTAGATATTTAGAATTATCAGTTGAAGATACTGCATTTTCACCATTAATTACTGGTTTTATTACAGTAATTAATGAATAAATAATAACAAATGAAATTATTGTTGTTAGAGTTGCGATAAGCGTATAATTTAAAACTTTTTCTTTATCTACTTTTATTTTTTTCTCTTTTTCCAATTTAATTCTCCTTTTTATCCTATTTATTATATATCAAAATAGAAGTTTAGTCAATTACATATACATATATAATTTATTTTTTTAAGCACATTTTTATAACTTTATTTTTTATTATTATTTTAAAATAACAGTATTTTAAGCCACTTTTTCCACTTTTTTAGCAACATAACTTGACTTATTAAACAAACTATTGTATAATTTAATAGTAGTTTAGAAATACTTATACAACTAAAATGAAATCAAGTATTTCCCACTGAGGGGAGGGAAACAATATGCCAGGAATTAAAATTAAAGATAATGAAAGTTTAGATAATGCATTAGCTAGATTTAAAAAGCAATGTGCAAAATATGGAGTTCTTGCAGAAATAAGAAAAAGAGAACATTATGAAAAGCCTAGCGTTAAAAGAAAGAAAAAATCAGAAGCTGCTAGGAAAAGAAAACACTAAAATTTTGCTTTTAAAGCTTTATATATAGAAAACTTGCATTGTCTTTAATGCAAGTAAATAGCATCTAACATAAGTTAGATGCTATTTATTTCTTTATCTGTTAAATATCTATATTTTCCAACTGGCAAATTCCCAAGTTCTAAATTTCCAATCTTTACTCTTTTTAAATTCAAAACTTTTAAACCTACTGCTTCACACATCTTTCTTACTTGTCTATTTTTGCCTTCAGAAATAATTATTTTAATTTCTTTTTCTCCAATACTTTCAGCTTTAGCAGGGGCAGTTATATAGCCTCCAATGTCTACACCGTTTCTTAGAATATTTAGCTTATTCTGATCAACATTATGATTGACCTTTACAATATATGTCTTTTCAACTTTATTTTTAGGATGTGTTAAACTATTTGCAAATTCACCATCATTTGTAAATAATAACAAGCCTTCTGTATACATATCAAGCCTTCCTATTGGATATACTCTTACATCTTCATGTATAAGTTGAGTTGTGCACTTCCTACCAAATTGTTCATTATTTGTAGTAACATATCCCTTAGGTTTATTAAGCATTATATATACTTTTTTCTCCTCTAGAATTATTTCTTTACCATTTACTTTTACTATATCCTTTTTTTCATCAATTTGAATTCCAAGATCAGTAACAATTTTTCCGTTAACACTAACACTTGCATTTAAAATAAGTTCATCAGCTTTTCTTCTTGAGCATATTCCTGATTTTGCAATATATTTATTTATTCTAATCATAAATCACCATTTAACTTTCTTAAACCTTTTTATTTAATTAACAGATATTAGATTATTCTCCTTTTTCTTTATTCTCTAATTTTTTTAATATTTCCAAATAATATTCTGGAAGATTAGATTCAAATTCTATATAACTATTTTTAGTTGGATGAATAAATCCAAGTGTTTTAGCATGTAACATTTGTCCTTCAATTTTAAATCTTGGATCTTTTTTTCCATACACCTCATCGCCAACTAAAGGATGTCCTACATATGCCATATGCACTCTTATTTGGTGTGTTCTTCCAGTTTCAAGTGTAGCTTCGACTAAAGTTACATTTGAATTATAAAAACGCTTTAAAACCTTAATATGAGTCTTTGCCTCTTTACTATTTTTATATGTAACTGCCATCTTTTTTCTATCTTTAGAACTTCTACCAATTGGATAGTCTATATCCATAGTATCTTCTTTAATTATACCTTTTACTAGTGCTATATATTTTCTAGTTATACTATGTACCTTAAACTGTTCAGACAATTTTTTATGTGCATTATCATTTTTAGCAACCACTAATATACCTGATGTATCTTTATCTATTCTATGTACAATTCCTGGTCTAATAGTTCCGTTTATAGAAGAAAGTTTATCTTTATGTGAATACATAAGTGAGTTAACCATAGTACCACTATAATTACCATTAGCTGGATGTACAACCATTCCCTTTTCTTTATCCACAATTAAAATATCATCATCTTCATACATAATATTAAGTTTTATATCCTCTGCTTTTATATTAGCCTCTTTATCTTCTGGAATTTGTATATTAATAATATCATTTTCCTTTAAAGAGTATCCTGCCTTTCGTTTTTTACCATTAACTGTTACAAGTTCATCATCTATTAGATTTTTTATATAACTTCTGGTTAAGTTATCAACATTTTGCACAATAAAGTTGTCTAATCTTTTACCTACATCAACATTTAAAACTTTAAGTTCCATTACGTCTCCTTCTTAAGAAAATAATTTTTCAACCATTTCTTTATTGTATTTATATGTCTTATTACAAAAATTACAGTTTACCTCTATTTTATTATTATTTTCTTCTAATATTTTAAAGGCTTCATCTTTTCCTAAGGCAATAATTGTTTTATCAATTCTAGAAGTAGAACAATCACATTTATAACTTGGATTTAACTCCTCAATACAAACTATATTATTATCTCCTGTAATAGTTTTTGCTACATCATCCATATTGTCTAAATCCATCATTAAACCTGTTACACTAGATATATTCATATTTATACTTTCAATTATATCAATTATATCTTCACTACAATCAGGAAGTGGCTCTATAATATACCCTGCAGCCATATCAACTTTGTTTTCTTTTGATATATTAACTCCTAAAGCAACTGCACATGGAGTTTGTTCAGATGTAACAAAATAATATGCAAAGTCTTCTGCTATTTCAGATGTAACAAGTTTAGAATATCCTATATATGGCTCTTTTAATCCTATATCTTTTATAACATTAAGATAACCTTTACCAACAGCTTTTGCAACATCTAACTTACCAATGTCATTTAAAGGTAGTTCTACGTCTGGTACTGATACATATCCTTTTATATCTAAATTACTATTACCACATGCAACAATACTTCCTATAGGACCATCACCTTTTATTTGTACTGTTATTCTATTATCTTTATCTTTTAATTTACTAGACATAATCGCTGTCATTATTAAAGTTCTACCTAATGCTGCTGTAGTTACATTTGATAAATTATGTATATTTCTTGCCTCACTTACCATTTTAGTTCCATTTACTAAAACTACTTTTACCATTCCATCATATGCTAAATATTTTTTTAATATATTCTCCACAATATTTCTCCTTTATCTACATAATATATTTTACCAAATTTATGTCATTTTTTCAAGAAAAAAGCTCTTCAAATCTTAATAGATAGAAGAGTTTATATATTAATTAATAGATTTTTTCTTTTTTAATCTTTTTAACAAGGTTATTGTTGTGCCACTATCTTTACTAGAATCAATTGATATCTCATCCATAAATGTTTCCATTATAGTAAATCCCATGCCTGCATGTTCTAATTCTGGCTTAGATGTATACGTTGGAGTAGTAACAAGTTCTATATCATCTATACCTATCCCCATATCAATTATTTCTATTTTTATTTCATCATAATCATTACTTGATATATACATATTTACAATAACTGTAGAATTATCATCTAATATTCCGTAATACCCATGCTCTATTGCATTTGTAACAGCTTCAGATACAGCAGTTTTAACATCCATTAATTCATCAATAGTTATATCAAGATTAGAGATAAATGAACTAACTGCCACTCTAACTGCTGCCACATTTTCAAGTAATGCTTTTATTTCCATTTTCATAAAATTTTCCATATTACTCACACCTCAAAGTTATATTATTTGAAATATTAGAAACTTCCAATAATCTTTTTACACTACCACTTGGATTTATTATAGTCATTTTAGAGTCTATTAATTTTAATAAATTGTATCTACCTAATATAAGTCCTATACCACTACTATCCATAAACTTAACTTCACTAAGATCTATTATACACTCCTTTGGTTGATATTTCATTATGTACCCATCCATGACAGTTCTAAGTAGTTTACAAGACTTCATATCTAATTCTTCATCTAAATTTAAATTCAAATTTCCGTCCTCATATTTATACCTCATATTACCACCTCAAATAAAGTATAACATATAATAAAAAAGAAAATTGTAGAAATTTGAAAAAGATACAAAAAATACACCCTTACTAATTGTAAGGATGTATTTCCCAAAAGGGACAAATATCACAACGGGGAACCAAAGGTTCGCTCTCAATGTGATGGCGTTTCTTTTACATATATGGTTTTTGGCTGTCACATATCCAGCTCTACGGAAACGACCTCCATAGAACCGTCGTCTCCGACTCCTACGACGGGAGCACTGTCCCAATCGTATTCGTCAAGACTTTCATCGATCTCTCCACCATCGATTTCTCCACCGGAGATTTCGATGGTGCCTTCTTCCGACTCTTCGACAACTGTCTCAGAAACGACTTCGGGCTCAGAAACTGTTTCTTCAACAGCTTCAGGTTCCGCAGGTTCCTCAGGAATTACAACCACATCATCAGATGTGATTTCCTCTTCCTGAGTTTTCTCACGGATTTCCATCTCAGCTTCGTAAGAAGCATTGTCCTCAGTTTCCTGAGTTTCAATCTTCTCAACAGCTGAGGAGATATCCGTGACTACGGGAGCCTCAGAAGAACCAACCCAAGCCGGCTCGTTATAAGACTCTTCGTAGTTGTCTTCCTCGTAAGATGTTTCCTCAACTTCAGCCTCAGCCTCAGCTTCGACCTTAATATTAGAAATCATCTTAGTAATCTCTTCCATTTCCTTGACCATCTTTTCATCAGCTTCTTCAAGCTTCTGAACAGACTTTTCAAGGTTAGAAACAGTCTTTTCGACAGATTCTACTCTGCCTTCAAGAGTAGAGAACCGCTCGCCGATAGAGCTTTCCAGCTCTTCGTAAGCACTTTCCAAACCAGAGATTTTGCTCTCAAGTTCAGAAATTCTCGCCTCATAACCATTTACGATTGTCGAGATGACAATTGTAAATGTTACGATAATCGCAGCAAAAACTGCCACAAAAACCGCCAATGCGTGGGCCGAAAGCCAGTTGCTCATCTTAGTCATTTTTCTTCCCCCTGTAATAATTTTGTTGTATATATGAAAAGAAAAGCCTACAAAACACCAACAAATTTTTGTTCAGTAGTCTTCTCTTGATTATTTATCAAGAGATATAAAATATATCTCATACTATTATTATAACATAAAATAAGCAAAAAGTCAATTTTATGTAATATTTATACGCTTTATATAAAATTATATTCGTATTTTTATATTACATTTTAACTTTTTGCTTATTTATAATATTATTCTTTTATAAGTTTGGCTTGTACTACATATCTTCCATTTTCTATTGAATAATCACATGTTGAAAGTGTTAATATAACATCATCTTTTGTAACTTCTACATTTGTGTTATACTCACTTTTTGCTTTTAAAGAATTTAGAAAACTTTCATATTCATTAATATCTTTAAAATTTGTATCTATATAAAAGAAATCTGTATTTGTAGAGTATGTAGCAAATATTTGAAATTTATAATTTCCATTTAATGTTGAAAATTCTATATTCTGATGATTTTTAAAGAACTCTTCATCTTTGTAATTAAATAATGGTGTAAATCTAGTATCTACTTCTGTATTATGTCCATAAATTATATAATGTTGCATTGGTTCATTAATTTTATTTATATCACATCTATAATCTAAGAAATTTTCTCCCCATCTTGTTTCTTTATTATCTTTATCATTTCTTAAATATCTATCGTTATTATCTGCTTGATATATTGCTGTATCAATACTTGTACCTGATATTCTAAGCCATCCCACAACATCATTATACTGTTTATTAAGAGCTATTGTTTCTTCTTGTAGATTTCTTATTGCACCTTGTGTTTGTTCATTTTCATTATTTTGTTCCTGAGTTTCATTTCCAGAATTTATTGTAAAATAAAATGTTATTAAAAATCCAATTAAAGCAATTGCAAAAATTGATATTAATATGATTAAAATTCTAGTATTTCTTCTCTTTTTTAGATTAATCATAAGCTAAATTCCTCCTTAAACATTTTATTTTCCCGTATTTGGATTAGGAATCCAATCATCTGGACGACCATTATTATTTGTATTTTGTTCTGTGTTATTTTCAGTTTGATTGTTTTCTTCGTTACTATTTGTTTGGTTATTATTGTTGTTATTATTATCATTATTATTATTGTTATTGTTATTGTTATTTGTATTATTACTATTATTTGGAGTATTATTACTTACATTTGTACCATTATTGGGTTTAGTATTTTGTATAGCTTTATTAATTTTAAATATATTAGATACTTGAGCCTTAGTCTCAGTTCCATCTTTTAAGATAGCAGAACCGGCTGCAATAGTTATAGTTTTGTTATCTCCTGTACCACTAATATTTTTCAAAGTAACCGTTCTTTTATTACCACTACCAGAAATATATTTTGTTGCTGTAAAACCATTTAAAATAATGTCTCCTTCTGATAAAAGTACAGTTTTTACATTTGAATTATATTGTATTGTAAATACTGCATCTTGACCTTCAAGAATAACACTTGGACCAGATACAATAAGACCTGTACTTTCTGCCATAATTTGTTTATTTAATGGTAAAAAAGTACACATAAGTAAAACTATTACAAATATATATGTTACTTTCCCAAACTTTTTTAATAAAGACATAATAACCTCCTAATAATTAACGTACAATATAATTATACCATATATAACATATTATGTCAATATTACAACAATCATTTTATATGTGTTAATAGCAAAGATTAAGATTACATAATATGTAGGATTTTGTTAAAAAAGACCAGATTTCAATTTGAGTTAATCAAATTTACTCTCTGGAATTTTTTATGCTTTATTACTTAAATTAAAGTAATTATCTTTCTCATTTAAATTTGCCATTTGTGTATACATCATTGTAGATGCAACATCAGTATGTCCTAATAATTCTTGTACTGTTTTAAGTTCAACTCCATTTTGTAACATATGTACAGCAAATGAATGTCTTATAGTATGTGGAGTTATATCTTTTTCAATCTTAGCTTGATCTTTATATTGTTTTAAAATTTTCCAATAACCTTGTCTTGTCATTTTTTGACCATTTGTATTTATAAATAAAGTTTTTTCTTCTTCCGTTCTAATTAGTAATGGTCTAACTTTGTTCATATAATCTTTTAAGCATTTTAAAGAAAGATTACCTAGAGGAATATGTCTTTCAGAATTCTTTTTCTTAACTTTTATATAACCATTAGTTAAATTTACATCATCGACTTTTAATGATACAAGTTCTGTTACTCTTATACCTGTAGCATATAATACTTCTAACATTGCTTTGTCTCTTTGACCTTTTAATTCAGATAAATCAGGTTGTTCTAGCAGTCTTTCAATCTCAGAAGCTGTTAAAACCATTGGTTCTTTTCTATCTACTTTTGGTGATTCTATATTCTCAGCAATATTTTCTTCAACTAAGTTTTTACTTAGTAGATATCTATATAAACTTTTTATAGAAGCAGTACTTCTTGATATAGTTGAATTAGACTTTCCTTCTGCTAATAAATGATTTACATATTCTTGCATATCATCTTTTGTTAAATCAAATATTTTCTTGTTTTTTGATTCAAAATAGTTACTAAATTGCATTATATCTCTTTCATAAGAAGCAATTGTATTTTGTGATGCTTGTCTTGATTTCAAACTATCAATAAATTCGTCGATTATAATTTTCATTGTTTTGTCCCTCCATGTTCTAGAATATTGTACACTATTTTTTGACATTTTGCAAGCTTTTTCACAAAAATTATGTAATGTTTCTAAAATTATAACTCAACCAATGATAAATAGATTAAATGCTTCCATATAGTGATATAACTCCTAAAGTTGTGAATTGTTCTATTACTATAGAAAGAAACATTATTGAAAATCCTATTAGTAATTTTACGCTCTCCTTTACAACAAGAGAAGTTCTTGAATTTTCTTTTGATATTATACCATAGTTAAATCTTAACGAATTAGCAGAAATATACATATATGCTGGTATATATATTAAATTTGGTAATACAACAAGAAGTAAAAGTGCTACTATCCCTTTAGATGGTCCAAATATTTGAAATAAAGTTGGTATATATACTCCTATTGCAAGGCCTTTTGAAATACTTAAAACACTCATCAAATATGGTGCTATAAGAGAAAGAGAAATAAGATATATAATCATAACTAGAACAGCATTTGCAACCATGCCATTTCGTATAACATTTATGCCAGTAAAATTTTCTTGTTTAGTTAACTCAAGAGTTTGTCTCATTGATTTTATTATTTCTTCTTTTAATGTAGGATTAATTACGTTATAGAATATAATTCCGACAACAAGTCCGATTATTATACAAAAAAATATAACTGTTAGTATCTTAAAATTTTCTTCAATATAATTTCTTAAATATTTTTTCATAGAAAATCACCACACAACATCATATGCTACGTGGTGATTTTTTATACTTTACTAAATTAAAAATTCATCTCTTTTTGATACAGCAAGTCTATCACATCTATTGTTATATTCATTATCACTATGTCCTTTTACTTTTACAAATTTAACATTATGTATGCTAAGTAATTTTAGTAATTCTTCCCATAATTCTATATTCTTTACTTGCTTTTTATCTGCTTTTATCCAATTATTCTTTTTCCAAGATTCTAACCAACCCATTTCTACTGCATTTACTACATATGCACTATCACTATATACAGTTACATCACAAGGTTCTTTAAGAAGTTTTAATCCTTCTACTACAGCAGTTATTTCCATTTTGTTATTTGTAGTATTAGGTTCACCTCCCGATATCTCTTTTTCTATTCCTTTATATATTAAAATTGCTGCATACCCGCCAGGGCCAGGATTACCACTGCATGCACCATCTGTATATATCTTAACATTCTTAATTTTTTCTTGCATACTATTCCCCCTTGAATATTTTGTATATATATGCTACACTTAAAATATATATTATGATATCATATATTAAATTAAAAAACAATAAAAAGAGGTGTTTTTATGGGAGTAGTAGGATTAATAGCAGAATATAATCCATTTCATAATGGACATAAATATCATATAGAAATGTCAAAAAAAGTTACAGAAAGTGACTTATGTGTTGTTGTCATGTCAGGTAGTTTTACTCAATCAGGAAATATTGCAATATATGATAAATTTACAAGAGCAAAACTTGCTACTGAATATGGTGCTGATTTAGTATTAGAATTACCTACTATATTTGCTAATTCTAGTTCAAGATATTTTGCTCTTGGTGCTATAAACCTTTTAGATAAATTAGGAATTATAGATAGTATATGTTTTGGATGTGAATCAGAAGATATAACTACTCTAAAGGAAATTGTAGATATAACAGAAAAGAATGAAGATAAAATATGGAATGATATTCAAGCATATCTAAAATCTGGTATATCATTTGCAGTAGCAAGACAACAGGCCTTAAGTAATTATTTAACTGACAAACAATTAGAAAATATATCATTACCAAACAATATACTTGCCATTGAATATATAAAAGCTATAAGAGATATTAATAGTAATATACAACCATATAGCATAAAAAGAGAAATGTCTGATTTTAATGAAATTATATTAAATAATAACAGTTATAATTTTACAAGTGCAACTAGCATAAGAAACTCAATAAAGTCAGGTAAATTAAATATACTTAGTAAATATATGCCACCTCTAGTATATAAAACAATAACAACGAAACATCCTCTATTTAATGATAGCCTTTTTGAAATTTTAAAATATAAGATTATCACTATGACAAAAGAGGAACTTGGATGTATACAAGAAGTTACAGAGGGATTAGAAAATAAAATTCTTGAGGCGATTAATATATCTAAAAGCTATGAAGATTTAATACAGAATATTAAATCTAAAAGATACCAAATGAGTAAAATTAAAAGAATGCTAAATAATATATTACTAAATATAACTAAAAAAGATTTTAACTATTTTATTGATAATAATCTAACTTATGCTCATGTTATCGCATGTTCTGATAATGGTAAAGAATTACTTTCTAAAATATCAAGTAACTCTGATATTGATTTAATTACTTCATTAAATGAAAATAAACTGGAAAATATAAGCGAAAATAGTAATAGACTTTTAAAATACGATGTACTTGCTACTAACATACATAGCATATTAAATAATGATAAAATAAACAAAGACTATACAAATTATTTATAATTTGTATAGTCTTTCTTACTATTTAGAATAAATATATTCCTTTGCTGACTGAATATTTAGATAAACATTACCATCTTTATCCATTAGCCAAAATCCTCTTTTATCTTCTTCCACTTTTCTTATAGGCTCTATTGTCTCATATAATTTATCAAAATTAATTAAATAGTAACTTACTTCTTTATCTTTAAGTGCTAGTATATCTTTTATACCATTATATGTATCTTCTGTCATATCCTCTTTTAATCTATCAGCATTACTTGAAGAATAATAGATAGTTACATCTGAAGAATCCATAAATAGTTGTGCAGCAGCTTGTTCTTTTGTAACTTCATTACTGCTATACATTGTAATTTTATTTATATAAGAATTAATATCGCCTTGTATTTCTTCTTTTGCAATATCAAGATCTTTCATAAACATTCCATTAATTATATTGGTATATTCTTGTTTATATCCTATTTGAAGAGCTGGTTGTTGCATTACATTAAATGTAACAAGTAATATTATTACAGATAAAACTGTAAGTATAAAATTTAAAAACATAACTAGTAAACCAAATATTAAATTTTTCTCTCTAGCAACTTTTAGTCCTAATGCAAGGCCTATTAAACATAATATAGTACCTATTACTGGCACATTATAAAAAATAATAGAAAGTATTGCTAATACTATAACAAAAATTATTAACATCATATATTATCTACCCCTTATAAATATTATTAATTAATTATACAATAATATTTATTTTTTTTCAATATTTATACAAAAAAGAGGCATAAAAGTTTTGCCTCTTTTCATATAACTATATTAATTCAATTATTGCCATTTCTGCTCCGTCACCTTTTCTTGAAACTAACTTAACGATTCTAGTATAACCGCCTTTAGCTTCATATTTTGGTGCTATTTCATTAAATAGTTTTTCTGTTAAATCAACTGTATTTCCATCAAAATCTTTTACTTTATTTAATGTTTTAAACATTTTTCTTCTTGCTGCAAGTTTAGATGGTTTATCAATATTAACTTTTTCTGTAACTACTTCTCTATCAATAACTTCATATTTATTTCCATTTTTTGAAGTTTTTTGAACTTTAACTTTTTTACCGTTTTTATCTAGTTTTGCTCTTGAAATTTTCTTTTCCTTTACTTCAAAGTTATCTTTTTCTTTTATAGCTAGGTCAATTAAGCTATCAACTAATGGCTTTACTTCTTTTGCCTTAGCAAGAGTAGTTTCTATTTTGCCATTTAATACTAAAGATGTAACTAAACCATTAAGTAAAGCTTTTCTTTGAGAAGTTGTTCTAGAAAGTTTTCTTGTTCCTGCCATTTTAGTTATTCCCTCCTTATTTAATTAGTCTTCTTTATTTTTAAATTCAAGACCTAAGTCCTTTACCTTATTAATAACTTCTTCTAATGATTTTTTACCTAAATTTCTAACCTTAATCATGTCTTGTTCAGATTTATTAACAATATCTGCAACAGTATGAATTCCAGCTCTTTTTAAGCAGTTATAAGATCTTACTGAGAAATCTAGATCTTCTATTGCTGTTTCTAAAAGTTTATCTTTCATTGATAATTCTTTTTGAGACATTATAGACATTGTTTTAGCAATTTCTGATAGATCAATAAACATTTCTAAGTGTTCATTTAAGATTTTTGCAGCCATACTTAAAGCTTGATATGGCTCTATAACACCATTAGTCCAAATTTCCATTACTAATTTATCAAAATCTGCATCTTGACCAACTCTTGTCTTTTGAACATCAAAATTTACTTTTTTTACAGGAGTAAATATTGAATCTATTGGTAAAACGTTTACAGCAAGTGTATTATCTTTAGATCTATCTCCTATACTATAACCTCTACCTTTAACAACTGTCATTTCAATATTTAACTGTCCACCTTCATCTACATAAGCTAAATGTAAATCTTTATTTACAACTTCTATTGTAGAATCGGTAATTATATCTCCAGCAGTTACTTCACAAGGACCTACTGCTTTTATGCTAATTTCCTTTGGATCCATATCATCAGATTTTAAACAAACTTGTTTTAAGTTTAATATTAAATCTGTAACATCTTCAGTAACTCCAGGAATTGTAGAAAACTCATGAGTTATTCCATCAATTTTTATACTATTAATTGCATAACCTGGTAGTGAAGAAAGTAATATTCTTCTAAGTGAATTACCAAGTGTAATTCCAAAACCTCTTTCTAAAGGTTCTACCTCAAATCTTGCATAATATGTGTCAACATCTACTTCAACACATTTTATCTCTGGTCTTTGCATTTCAATCATTTTATTTCCTCCTTCTAGTATGCTCTGATTACACATACTATTAATTTTTTTAAATGATTTTAACTAGTTCTTAGAGTATAACTCAACAATTAAGTTTTCTGCAACTTCTAATTCAACGTCATCTCTTACAGGTTTTCTTAAAACTTTAGCTTCTAATTTTTCTTTATTAACTTCTAACCAAGAAGGGATTGCTTTTAATTTATTTGTTTCTAAAACAGAAACTACTGTTTTATTATCTTTCTTAGCATCTCTTACTTTTATAACATCTCCAACTTTACAAATGTATGATGGAATGTTTACTTTTTTACCATTAACTTCTAACATTGCATAACCAACAAGTTGTCTTGCTTCTGCTCTTGAAGTTCCAACACCCATTCTATATGCTATGTTATCTAATCTTAATTCTAATTGTTCAAATAATATGTCAGATGTTACACCTTCACGTCTGAAAGCTTCATCATAGTATTTTCTAAATTGAGATTCAGAAACTCTATAATAATTTTTAGCTTTTTGTTTAGCTCTAAGTTGAAGTCCATATTCAGATAACTTAGCTCTATTTTTACCATGTTGTCCTGGTGCAAATGGTCTTCTATCTACTGAACATTTGTTAGAATTACATCTTGTTCCTTTTAGGAAAAGTTTCATACCTTCTCTTCTGCATTTTTTACAAACTGCATCTGTATATCTTGCCATTTTATTTTTACACCCCCACTATATCCTTCTTCTTTTTGGTGGTCTACAACCATTATGTGGTATTGGAGTAACATCTTTTATCATGTTTATTTCCAAACCTGCTGCTTGAAGTGATCTTATTGCAGCTTCTCTACCTGAACCTGGACCCTTTACATATACTTCAATAGTTTTTAACCCATGTTCTTTTGCTGCATTAGCTGCAGCTTCAGCAGCTTGACCTGCTGCAAATGGAGTATTTTTTCTTGAACCTTTAAATCCAAGACCGCCAGCACTTGCCCAAGATAATACATTACCTTGAGAATCTGTCATTGTAACAATTGTATTGTTAAATGAAGATTGGATATGTGCAGCACCAGTTGATACATTCTTTTTAACTTTTTTCTTTGCTACTACTTTTTTCTTTCCAGCCATTTTCTATACTCCTTTCTTTCCAGCAATTGGTTTTGCTTTACCTTTTCTTGTTCTTGCATTTGTTTTAGTTCTTTGTCCACGAACTGGTAATCTTCTTTTATGTCTTTGTCCTCTATAACAATTAATTTCCATTAATCTTTTTATGTTTAGAGCAACTTCTTTACGAAGGTCACCTTCAACAACATAATCTCTTTCGATTATTTCTCTTATTTTAGCTTCTTCTTCTTCAGTGAAGTCTTTAACTCTTTTTGTAGTTTCTATACCTGCTTCTGCAAGTATTTTTCTTGCTGCAGAACGACCTATTCCATAAATTGATGTTAGTCCAATTTCTGCTACTTTACCTTTTGGTAAATCTACTCCAGCTATACGTGCCATTTGATTTTACACCCCCACATTAACCTTGTCTTTGTTTGTGCTTTGGATTTTCACAGATTACACGAACAACGCCGTTTCTTCTGATAACTTTGCACTTTTCACAAATTTTCTTTACAGATGGTCTTACTTTCATTTTAAATCCTCCTTAAAATTTTGTTAAATGATTAACAAAAGTAAGTATATATAATAAACAAAAAACTAAAATAAAAGTTACTTAGGCTTTTTCACTTTTACAGCCGCTTCAGTTTATTTGCTTATTGCTAATAAATATAAATAATAGGAATTATTTTGCTCTCCAAGTAATTCTTCCTTTTGTTAAATCATAAGTTGATAACTCTAATTTAACCTTATCACCTGGCAATATTTTAATATAATGCATTCTTAATTTTCCTGAAATATGAGCAAGTACTTCATGTCCGTTTTCAAGTCTTACCTTAAAATTTGCATTTGGTAATGCATCGACAACTACGCCTTCAACTTCAATCACATCATCTTTAGCCACAGTCAATTCCTCCTATTTACAATACATAAAAAACACTCTAAATTTTATTAGGGCATTAATTAACATATATATTATAACAAAGATATATGTTATTGTCAACAAAAATATCAAAAATAATATACAAAATCTATATAAATTATTGCAAAAAATATATAAATATGGTATAAGTTAAATATGTATTAAATAAAAAATGGAAGTGTTAATATGAGTTATAATTTTAGAGAAGATTATGAAAAACAAAGAGAAGAACAAAAAAAGAAAAATGACTTTTCAACATCTTTATCAAACTTTCTTGATAAAGTGTTAAAAGTTACCGAAAAAATTGTTTATAGTGTAATAAATTTTATAGCAAAACATTAAATAGTTCAGCCTTAAAAGACTGAACTATTTTTATAATTATTTTAGTCTAAAGTAAGAATTTTTGGACCATCATTAGTAATAACAATAGTATTTTCATAATATGATGTCATTTTCTTATCAACGGTTGCAATCGTCCATAAATCTCTTTTAACATACACATCTGGCTTTCCTTCACAGATCATAGGTTCTATTGCAAGAGCCATACCTGCTTGTAATCTTGGGCCTGTTCCCTTCTTACCTATATTAGGTACTCCTGGGTCTTCGTGCATATCTTGTCCAATACCATGTCCCTGAAATTCTCTAAGTAAAGAAAAACCTTGTTTTTCAACATAAGTTTGTATTGCATTTGAAATATCTCCAACTCTATTACCAGGAACTGCTTGATCAATTCCAACAAAGAATGCATCTTTTGCTACTTTTATTAATTTTTCGCAAACTGGTGATATTTTTCCTACACCATATGTACGACCTGCATCTGATGCCCATCCATTTTTGTATGTACCAAGGTCTACACTTACTATATCTCCTTCTTTTAGTATTACACTACTAGAAGGTATGCCATGTATTATCTCATCATTTACAGAAGTACAAATAGCCCATTTATATGGTTTTCCGCCCCTATATGGACAAGGAACACCTTTAAATGCAGGGATTGCACCATGTTTTTTCATTGCATTTTCTGCAACTTCATTTAAGTATAATGTAGAAACTCCAGGACGTATATTTTCTTCTATTGCTCTTAATGCTGCTTTTAATGCCTCAGCTGATTCTTCCATTAATTTTATTTGTTTTTCATTTTTTATTGATATCATAAACTTCACACTTTCTATTTTACAGATTATTCTTTAATCTTCTAGAGCCTCTTTAATCATTCTTTCTGGATGACTAGAAGAGTCTACAGTTTTTAAAATGCCTTTTTCCTTATAGTAATTAAGTATATCTTTTGAATTTTCTTTATAAGTATTAATTCTTTTTTGTAAAGTTTCTCTAGTATCATCAGTCCTTACAGAAAGTTCTCCACCACATACATCACATATTCCTTCTACTTTAGGTGGAAAATCTATTCCATATATTGCTCCACAATTTTCACATTTTTTTCTTTCAAGTATTCTTTTAAATACTAATTCGTCTGGTGCTATAAGCTCTATAACTTTATCTACTTTTTTATTAAATTTAGATAAAAGTTCATCTAAAAGAATAGCTTGAGCTACTGTTCTTGGATAACCATCTAATATAAATCCATCTTTACAATCTTCTTTAGACAATCTTTCTTCTAATAGTTCTGTTATAATTTCATCAGAAATAAGCTCGCCTCTTGATAATTTCTTGTTTATTTTTTCATTAGTTTGAGCTACATCTCTTAGTATATCACCTGTTGATATATGTGGAATATTTAAGGCTTTAGATAATATATCTGACCTTGTTCCTTTTCCTGTTGCAGGGCCTCCAGTTATTACATATACCACCTTTATTCACTCCTTCCTATCGCATCTAATATTATTACATAAATTTTTAAAAATGTAAATACTTTTCTATTTTTATTTACAATATATTACAATTCTATTACATTATACCCACAAGCCCTAGTAAGTCTATTCATTATTGCAAGTCCAATACCTTGTTTTTCCACTCCTTCTATAATAGATAAATCTAGATCATATTTATCTACTTTTCTAAGAACAGTAAAAACATTTTTAGCAACACTATTTAAATCATGCTTACTACCAATACACATAAACTTAACATTTGGTTTGTTTATATATTTTTCTTTATTTTCATTAAATCCTAAAATACTTATCTTTTTATTATTATTCTCATTAATTATATCACATATTCTATCGTATTCTTTTTTTTCATCATTACTATAAACTAATATAGTTTTTACTTTTGGTGCATAATGTCTATGCTTCATACCAGGGGAAGCAACTTTTTCATTTTCCTTTACATCTTTAAATAGATGCTTATCTAAAACCACATTTAATCCTGTGCTTAATATATCTTCTTTAGTTATAGCACCAGGTCTTAATATATTTACAACATCATTATCAAGTTTTACAACTGTAGATTCAAGACCTATATCGGAGATACCACCATCGATAATATAATCTACTCTATCTTTTAACTCATCAACTATATCTGTAACTAAAGTTCCGCTTGGTTTTCCTGATATGTTAGCACTAGGCGCTGCAATTGGTACTCCGCTTTTTTCAATTATATTAATAGCAATTTTATTACTTGGCATTCTTACTCCAACAGTATCTAAATTACAAGTTACTATATTAGGAATTTCTTCTTTCTTTGGAAGTATTATAGTAAGTGGCCCTGGCCAAAATTTATCCATTAAAATCTTTTCATACTTACTTACATTACTAACCACTTTATCTAACATGTCATAATTACTTATATGTACTATTAAAGGGTTATCTGTTGGTCTATTTTTTGCCATAAAAATTTTCTTTACAGCGCTTTTATCTAAGGCGTTTGCTCCTATGCCATAAACAGTTTCAGTAGGAAATACTATAACTGAACCATCTTTAATGCTTTTACAAACCTCTTCTAATTTATCTTTATCTATTTTTTCTTTAAAGTCAATTAATTCTTTCATTTTAAATCCTTCTTTTACACCAACAAAGAAGAATAGTTTTACCTATTCTTCTTTATTTAGTATTAAATTTTTATTGATTAGTTTTATCAGCTTTATCTTTTCTGTTTTTTAATACTAGCATTGTTATTACATAAGTTGCTATTACTACTACTGCTACTATTATTACTATTAGTGTATTTGTTCCTATAAATCCACCAGTTACTGGCAATTTTACAGGGTCATTATATACTACTTTAGCAATTACTTGAGAGTCATTTTCTATATTAAATTCATATTCATTAGAGTCCATTATATAACCATCTGGTGCTTCTACTTCTTTGAAGTAATATTTTCCTTTTAGTAATCCTCCAAATTTAACTATACCATTTTCGTCTGTTACTCCTGAGTCGATAACTTCATGGTTTTCGTTTAATAATTGGAATGTTACTCCAGCTATTACTTCTTTAGTGTCTTTATCTTTCTTCGTTATTACTAATTCACCTTGTATTCTCTTATTTGTAATCTCTTTTGTAACAACTTGTTCATGTTCTACTATTTCGAATTCATATAAGTTTTTATCCATTACTACATTATCTGGTGCCTCTACTTCTCTATAGTAATATTTTCCTAGTAATAATCCTTCAACTTTAGCAGTTCCTTCTGAATTTGTAGTAACTGTAGCAATTACTTTCTTTTTAGAGTTTAGTATTTCAAATGTTACTCCTTCAAGTGGAGCTCCTGTATCGTCAATCTTTATAAACTCTATGCTTCCTTTCTTATAGTAGTTAACCATATTAGCAATTACTACTTGACCATCTTCAGTTATTTCAACTTTACGCATTTCATTATCTATTATTATGTTGTCTGGAGCTTTTGTCTCTTTATAGTAATATGTACCAAGTACTAAGTCTTTAGATTCAGCTATACCTTTTTTGTTAGTAACTATTGTATCAACTAATTGTTTATCTTCATTATAGATTTCAAATGTTATACCTTCTAAAGGTTCTTCATTTTCATCTACTTTTATTATTCTAAGTGTACCTTTCTTGTAGTTATTTACCATATTAGCAACTACTACTTGGTTATTTTCTTTTAATGTAAATTCATACATCTTATCATCTATTACTATATTATCTGGAGCTTCTACTTCTTTGTAATAATATTTTCCTAGTACAAGTGGTTTAGATTGTGCTACACCATTTTTATCTGTAACTATTGTATCAACTAATTCTTTATTGCTGTTATAGATTTCAAATTTTATTCCCTCTAGTGGAACCTCATTTTCATCTACTTTTATAATTTTTAAAGTACCTTTTTCAAAGTAGTTAACAATTTCTTTAGTTACATCTTTATAATCCATTGTAAATTCATATTCTGTTGGATCTAATATTATACCATCTGGTACTTTTACTTCTTTATAATAGTATTTTCCACCTTTAAGTTCTTTTGTTTGTGCTATACCATTTTCATCAGTAGTTATTGTTTGAACAACTTTCTTGTTTTCATCTAAGATTTGGAATGTTACTCCTTTAAGTGGTGTTCCATTTTCATCTTTTTTAACTACTTTAAATTGTCCTTTAACTAATTCATTTTCTACTCTTACTTCAATAGTTTTATTGGCATCACTTACTGTAAAAGGATGTTCTGTTTTATCTATAACAACCCATTCAGGAGCTTCTACTTCTCTATAGTAATATTTTCCTAATGTTAATGTATCTGTTGCAGCTTCACCTTGTGAGTTTGTTGTTATTGTTTGAATAACATTTTTGTTTTCATCTAATATTTCAAATTTTACTCCAGCAAGTGGTTTATTATTTTCATCAACTTTTATTATCTTTAATCCACCAACTATTTTTCTGTTTTGGAAGTTAAATCTTACTGTTACATTTGTTGTAACTGTGACATTAACTCCTTCTATTGGAAGTATATAACCATCTGGAGCTTCAGTTTCTACTAAAGTATATTTACCTATTTTTAAGTTATCAAATTTAACTATACCATTTTCAGGTACTGTTGCTTGAGCTACTACTTTACCACTTGAATCTCTTAATTCAAATTTAGCTCCTGGTACTAAATTACCAAATTGATCTATTTTTCTAAATTCTATTGAACCTGTTAATGTAGGCCATTTTAATTCTAAGCTATCAGTTAATTCAATAGGTTTATTAGAAAGTTTTATATAATCTTGAACACCGTCACCTGAATTTCCTGTACCATATATTTTACCTTCTGTTATACTTCCAGATGAATGTAAATTAATAGTTAATGTAGAACCTTCTTCTGTCTCATTCATCCATACGTAGAAAGTATCACCATTATTAAATGTAGTTTTTTCATTACCATTTGCGTCTACTATTCTAGCAGATTGTGGTTGATTTGCTAAACTAACTGTTACACTATTTACGTTATAACCAGTAGCAACTACTTTATATGGACCAGCTTTTATTAAACCACTTTGATTTGTTAATTTCGCGTCTGCGGAACTAGCATACATATGAGGATTTGTATAATTTGGATTATTTATTGCTCTATTTACTATTCTTTTAGCAGATGCAATTACTCTTTGCATATACTCTTCATAACCTGGAACAGGTGTAAAATTATTAAAATCAACAATTTTATCTGTCTTTATAGAATCTGTAGGATTTGAAGATTTTGCTACAGACCATACTGCAAGTTGAGTTGCAAGTACCGCTTCATCTACTGAATTAACTCCTAACTGAGCAGCTGAATAATTTGGATAACCATACATTAAAGCAGCTGTTGTAACTGGAGATGCATCTCTTAAATAATTAAGCATAGTACCATTAGATGATGGTAAATCTAATGCATAATCTAAACAATATGCAACACTATCTCCTAACCAAAACTTACTGAATCCTAAACGTGTTCCATAATATTCGTTTGTAGCTGGTGTAGGCATTACTTGATAAGAAAATTTTAATTGATTTTCATCAGCTAAAACTAAAAATGGACCTATTTGGACTACTAATAATACAAATACTAATATCATAGTAAGTAATTTCCATTTAAAATTTTTAATATTTTTTAACTTTTCCATAATTTTTATCCTCCATATTTTTTTGTTATGCTTTACATAACCCGCTTATAAAATAATTATAGCACAAATTATTGATTAAGTCAATATTTTTGTGCTATTTTTCTACAAAATAAACATTTCGTGATTACATAACTATTTTTAAGAATATTACTTTACATATATTTTTAATTACTTAATTTTGTAACATTTGTGAAATATTTGTCGCTTTTTGTTGATATTATACGTTTTATTAAATATCATTTGAAGAAATTAGTGTTCCTTTTACACAAATCCTTGTTCTTGACATATCAGAGCATGTTATTAAAGTAATTTCTTGTTTAGATTTATCTTCATTTAATACATCTATTCTTGTAGGAGCTATTTTTTCTATTGAGTTTACTCTATATATATGCTCTTTTTGTCTAGTTATTACTCTAACTTCATCTCCAACCTTAACTTTATATAAATTTCTAAAGATTTCTGTATAAATATTATTGTGAGCTGCTACACTAAAGTTACCATATTCCCCAGGATAAGCACAACCTTCAAATTTACCTATATAGTTTTTTAAGGTTTCATCATCTGTACCTTCAACAACTTGGCCTCTTATTCCTTGGCTTGGTATATCTATTACTGCTATTGCACCATTTTTTACTGTTATAATGTCTTCTGGTTTTAATTCACCTTGTGCTGGATCTGGTATATCCACCAAAGTATTGGCAATCTCTTCTGTTGTTTTTAATTTTTGCAATTCTGTTTTACTTAACATTTCCTTTATAAATATTGCAATTGCAGATATTACAACTATTGCAACTATTATTATTATCACATGTGTTATTTTTGATTTCATATCTCTTCCCTCTTTCGACATAATATATCATTATTATACCATAAAATATGGACAAAGTCAATATTATGTAATCTTTACTAAGTACCTAAAATGGTTCATATATAATAATTTTATCACATATAAAAATCTTATTCAATATATATAGAAAAAGAACTCCTAAAAAAAATAGGAGTTCTTTATATTATTCTTCATCTAGTACATTTTCGATATTTTCTTCTACATCTTCAGGTATGCCTTCTTTTCTTCTTTTTTCTGCTAAAGACTTATCTTTTCTTATTTGTCCTTCAATTTTACTAATTAGAGCTTCTAATCCATAGTAAATATCTTCACAATTTTCTTCTGCAAGATAAGTACGTGATTTGTATTCAATTCTCATATCGATACGTTGTTTTCCTTTTGATCTTTCTGTAAAAGTTACATGACATATAGTATTTGGTTCAAAGAACTTTGAAAGTTTTTGTATTTTCTTTTCAGTAAAATCTCTAAAAGCATCTGTTACTTCTATACGAAGTCCTGTTAAATCTAATTTCATAGTAATCACCTCACACTTATATTATACACTATTTTTATTTTTTTTCAAGCATATATGTATCTTTTCACTAATATTTCACTACATCTACATATAACTATAATAAGTCAAACATATCAAGTTGTTCTGATCTTGGCATACCATTTAAACAACCTGCTTTTTGTAGAGTTTCAACCGCCACTTTTCCAATTCTAGCTTTACCAGCCATTTGCTCAATTGAAGTAAATTTTTCTTCTTTTCTTGCTTCAACGAGTTTATTTGCATCAACCTCACCAAATCCAGTAAGTGATGATAATGGAGGTCTTATTCCATCTTTTTCTACTAGAAATTTAGTAGCATCTGATTTATAAATATCAACAGGTAAAAACTCTATATTTCTTTCATACATTTCAAGTACTATTTCAAGTATAGGATACATATTTTTTTCCTTATTTCCAGCACTATTTCCAAGATTATCTATCTCTTTCATTTTTGATTTTACTACATCTTTACCGCGTAACATAAAGTCACTATCGAAATCATCAGCTCTTATTGAAAAGAAAGCTGCATAATATGCTTTTGGTATATGTACTTTAAACCATGCTATACGAAAAGCCATCGTAACATACGCTGCCGCGTGAGCTTTAGGGAACATGTATTTTATTTTCTTACAAGAATCTATATACCAATCTGGTACATCATGTTCTCTCATTAAAGCTTCTTGTTCTTCACTAAGGCCTTTTCCTTTACGTACGCTTTCCATTATTTTAAATGATGGATTTGGAGGCAAGCCTTTATCAATCAAATATATCATAATATCATCTCTTGTACAGATTGCGTCACTTAATGTACAAGTACCTTCTTCAATAAGAGTTTGTGCATTATTTAGCCATACATCTGTACCATGAGATAACCCAGATATTCTTATAAGTTCTTCAAAAGTTGTTGGTTTAGTGTCTACTAGCATTCCTCTTACAAATTTTGTACCAAATTCAGGTATACCAAAAGTACCGACTTCAGAATTTATCTGTTCTTTTGTTACCTTTAAAGCTTTGGTAGAACTAAATATTGACATTGTTTCTTTATCATCAAGTGGTATTTTTTTAGGATCAATCCCTGTTATATCTTGTAGCATTCTTATAACTGTAGGATCATCATGACCTAGTATATCAAGTTTTAATAAGTTTTTATCAATTGAGTGATAATCAAAATGAGTTGTTACAATATCTGAATGTGGATCATCTGCTGGATGTTGAACAGGACAAAATTCATAAATTTCTCTTCCTTTTGGAACAACAATTATTCCTCCAGGATGTTGTCCTGAAGTTCTTTTTATTCCAGTACAACCTTGTGCTATTCTATTTATTTCAGGAGATAACATTGTTTTATTTCTTTCTTCTAGATATTTTAAAACAAATCCATATGCTGTTTTATCAGCAATTGTACCTATTGTACCTGCTTTAAATGTAGTTCCCTTTCCAAATATTACCTCAGTATATCTATGAGCCTTTGCTTGATACTCACCTGAAAAATTTAAATCAATATCGGGCTCTTTATCTCCATTAAATCCTAAGAAAGTCTCAAAAGGTATATCCATACCATCTTTGTCTAATCTATGTCCACATTTTGGACAATCTTTATCAGGTAAGTCAAATCCATTCTTCACACCATAATCTAAAAATTCAGAATATTTACAATTTGGACATCTATAATGTGGTTTTAATGAATTAACTTCTGTAATTCCAGTCATATTGGCAACAAATGATGATCCAACAGAACCTCTTGAACCAACCAAGTAACCATCTTCATTTGATTTCCAAACAAGCTTTTGAGCTATTATATACATAACCGAGAATCCATTTTTTATAATAGAGTCTAGTTCCTTTTCAAGCCTTTCACTAACGATTTCAGGTAAATTTTCACCATACAACTCGTGAGCTCTTGTCATAGCAATATCTTTTATAGTATCTTCACAACCATCAATATGTGGTGGACATTTTTCATCAGAGATTGGACTTATCCTATCACATAAGTCAGCTACTTTATTAGTATTTGTAACTACTATCTCATATGCTTTTTCTGGACTTAGATATTCAAATTCTTTAAGCATTTCTTCAGTTGTTCTAAGGTATAGTGGAGCTTGTTTATCCGCATCACTAAAACCTTGACCTGCCATTATTATTCTTCTATATATTTCATCTTCCGGATTTAAAAAGTGAACATCACATGTTCCTACAACAGGAATGTTTAACTTTTCCCCAAGTTCCACAATCTTTTTGTTTATATTTATTAAATCTTCTTGTGATTTTAGTTTTCCTTGATCTATATAGAATTGATTATTACCTAAAGGTTGTATTTCTAAATAGTCATAATATTTTGCAATATTTTCAATTTTTTCTTCATCTTGATTTTCAAATATAGATTGATATAATTCTCCTCTTTCACAGGCTGAACCTATTATTAATCCTTCTTTGTATCTATTAAGTAAAGATCTTGGTATTCTTGGACGTTTGTTAAAATAGGTTACATGTGAATATGAAATAAGACGATATAAATTTTTTAGTCCTACATAATTTTTCGCAAGTATTATTATATGATAATAAGGTAATTTTTTTGAGTCTTCTTCTATTTCACTATACATATAGCCAAGTTCATTGATTCCCTTTTTCTTAGCATCTTCAAGCATTCTTAAAAATACTTTTGCAGTTGCTCTTGTATCGTTTATAGCTCTATGTGCTCCTTCAAGTGTTATTCCCAAAAACTCAGCTAAAGTCCCAAGCTTATGATTTTCTACACTTGTATATAATTCTCTTGCTATAACTAAAGTATCCATTACTTTAGGCTTAAATTCAAGTTTTAATTCTTTTGCAAAATGTGATATGAAGCTTATATCAAATTTTGCATTATGAGCAACTAATATAGTATCTTTAGTAAATTCTAAAAATTTTGGTAATATTTCTTCAATTGTAGGGGCATCTTTTACCATATCATCAGTTATATGAGTAAGTTCTTGTACATTCTTTGGAATACTTTTTTCTGGATTTACAAAAGTCGAAAACTCATCTATTATTTCACCATTTCTAACTTTACATACTGCAATTTCTGTTATTTTTTCAAGTTTTGGATTAAATCCTGTTGTTTCTAAATCAAAAACACAATAAGTATCTGGTATTTCTTCAAAAGGTTCTACATCTTGAGTTAAATATCCTTCAACACCATATATTACTTTTATTGGTGCTGCATCAACAATTTCTTGTGTTGTTGGATACCCTTTTTCCTTTTTTACCAATTTTCCAAATTTTCCTGTTATATAATGTATAGCATCCGGAAAAGATTGAGCAACACCATGATCAGTTATTGCAATTGCTTTTTGTCCCCATTTTACAGCTTGAGCTATAATATCTGATGCAGCTGATACTCCATCCATTGCACTCATCTGTGTATGTAAATGTAATTCAACTCTTTTTTCTTGTGCATTATCCATTCTGGTTTCTTTTTCAGGAGCTTGCGCTGTATTTATATTATTTACCATTATTCCAAGTTCTTTAGCATATGTATCAAATTGTGGTCTTCCCTGTACAGTAATAAAAGCTCCTTTAGTAAGTTTCTTTTCTACTTCTTCATACTTTTCCTTATCTAAAAATAATTTACACGCTATTGTACTAGTATAATCTGTAACATCCAAAGTTAATAATATTTTACCGCTTTTTAATTCTCTACTATCTACTTTAAATATTTCACCATCAAAACAAACTCTTTCATAGTTTGTATTTATATCTTCTACCTTTATTTTTTCAGCAGTTGTTATATTTATTCCATATATAACGTTTTCTGGTTGTGGCATTTTAGCAAGCTTTCTTTCTTCTTTTTCCTCTGGAGTCAATTTTTGTCTAATAGGAAATTTATTTTCACTAGTATTTTTGACTTGAGGTGATACTACTGTTGGTGTTACCTGCTGTTCATTAGACTTCCTACTTACTAAGTCATCTAATTTTATAACAGCAATGTTATTTTCATCGTTATTTACTATATTAGGATCATCTTCTATTAGTACAGTATAACCACTACCATATTCGATATCTATACATTTATTAATATACTTATCTATTTTCTTTATAGCTAAAAAATCAGCAAATTTCTTTGCTAATACTATCTCTATAATCTTAGCTTCATTATCTATATTTATCTTGCAATTTTCAAATATTTTCTTTGTATATTCGTATTTTTTAGTAATTATTAATATTATATTTTGAATATTTTTTAATGTAATTTCATTATCATTTCCAATATATTTATAATCTATTTTAAAGCTATTTAATTCATATTCTTTACATGCTCTTTTTTCAAAATCTTCAATATCGTAAAGAGGAATATTATTATCACTTGTGGCACTTATTATAACTGCGTTTAATTTTTTTGAAAATTTAACTTCTTCTAATTTTGCCTCACAGAACTTATTTTCTTCATTTGCAATATTAAAAAAGACTTCTTTTACCTTTTTATCCATGGACAAATTTCCTCCTTTTTTCGACACTTTTTATTATACTATTTTTTATGATATTTGTCTATATACAATGTGTGTAAAAATTTGCAAATTTTTATTAAAAAATAACAAAAAAATTAATACATCATACTATATATTATGGAAGGAGGAAATATGATGGATTATTATAATCAAAGGAACTATTATACAAATTATAATTATAACGAATATCCTGAAGCAATAGAACCATCTCAAATTTGTAATTATTTAAATAATAACAATAATACATATAATAATTATAATTTAAGAAATAGAAGTTATACTGCTGATTATGCTATTTCTCAAACAGAAAGAATAATGACTGATAGTGATTTGCAAGAAGCTTTAAATATGATAAGAGATTCTGTAATGGATGAAGCAAATGACGAAGCTTTTTACAGTATGTTAATAAATCAAGCAATATCAGATGAGGATAAAGATATTATTAGAATTATACGTGATAATGAAATAACACATAATAAATTATTACGTGATGTTTACTATGCACTTACTGGTACTACTTTACCTCAAAGCACATCAAATACTCAAATGCAACCTATGTCTTACTTAGATAATTTGAAAAAATCCTTAATGAGTGAAGTTGAGGCCGCAAATAAATATAGAAAAATAATGAGTGCAATGCCAGATAAAAGTTCTTCTTCTAGTATAATGCATATATTGGTTGACGAATTAAGACATGCAGACCTATATAATTATTTAATTAGTAAAACAAAATTTAATATGCTAGATAAGTCCAGTTTGGAACCTACAGATTAATAACAAATGCAGAAAATAATAAGAGAATATCATAAATAAACACATGATATTCTCTTATTATATATTAAAATTTTTTAATTTTTACAGCATTACCTGTTTCAAGTAATTCTATATGATTTAAAGCTTTACCTGTACCAACAGCAACACAAGATTGTGCATCTTCTGATATCATAACTTGTATTCCTGTTCTTTCTTCGATAAGCTTATCTAATCCCCATATAAGACCGCCACCACCGGTAATATATATTCCTCTTTCTGAAATATCTGCAGAAAGTTCTGGAGGTGTTTCTTCAAGTACTGAATGAATTCCATCTACAATTATATTTGCACATTCCTTTAACGCCTCATATATTTCTTCAGAATTTATCTCTATTTCAACTGGTAATCCAGTAGTAACATCTCTTCCTTTAACAAGCATTGTTTCAACAACTGGCTTAGGATACATACATCCAATATTTATTTTTATATCTTCAGCTGTTCTTTCACCTATTATCACATTTCTTTTTTTCTTTACATATTTAATAATGGCTTCATCAAATCTGTCTCCGGCTACTTTTAATGAAGTACTTTTTACAGATCCCCCAAGTGAAATAACAGCAACGTCAGCAGTTCCTCCACCAATATCAACAATCATACTACCATATGGTTTTCCAATATCAATTCCTGCACCGATTGCAGCTGCAATTGGTTCTTCAATAAGATATACTTTTCTTGCTCCAGCATGAGTAGCTGCATCAATAACAGCTTTTTTCTCAACTTCTGTAACACAAGATGGTATACATATCATAATTCTAGGAGAAAAGATAAATTTACCACATACTTTATTTATAAAATATTTTAACATCTTTTCTGTAATAGTATAATCGGAAATAACGCCATCTTTTAAAGGACGAAGAGCAATAATATTTCCAGGTGTACGCCCAAGCATTTTTCTAGCTTCTTGTCCAACGGCCAAAACTTCATTTGTATTTTTATCTATTGCTACCACTGATGGTTCTCTTAAAACTATTCCTTTACCTTTTACATATACCAATATAGTGGCAGTTCCTAAATCTATTCCAATATCCTGTCCAAATATCACTTTTTATCCTCCTGTTATTTTCTGTTACAATTATATTACATTTTCATTTCATTTGCAATCAATTTAATAAAAGTTATACAAAATTAACCAATTTTTATTTTAACATTATTTATATAATATAACTTTTTAAATTAAGCAATATTTATATTGCTTTTTTCTCTTTATATTTCATTTTAGTTGCCATTCCACCACGTATATGCCTTTCAGATTTATTTATCTCAAGAACTTTTTTTGCTTCAATTGCAAGTGATGGATTAACTTTTTCAAGTCTTTCAGATATATCCTTGTGCACTGTTGATTTACTTACATTAAATTTTTTAGCAGCTTGCCTTACAGTGCTTTTATTTTCTATTATATAAGTTGCAAGAATTTTTGCTCTTTCTTCAATATCTAACACCAAATCGCCCCTTTTCATACTGATATATTACATATTATTCAAAGAAAATAATAATTATTCATATATTATTTTTTATTACTATTATTTGTAGTTTTTATTTAAATATGCTTGTTGGGTCGACATTTTCATTATTTAAAAATAGCATGAAATGTAAATGAGGATCGTCTTTTATCTCACCTATTGCTGTATCCCCTATATAACCTAATTTTGTTCCTTTATTTATTGTTTGCTTTGCCTTTACTAATACATCCTCTGATAAATTAGAATAACTACTTTTATACCCTTGACCGTGATCTATTACAATAGTATAACCATAAAATGAATCATTATATATCTTTTCAACATTTCCTTTTTCTATAGATTTAACTACAGTTCCTTTATCAGCTTTTATATCAATTCCATCATGTGTTTTCCACAATTCTAAAGTCTTTGAATATATTACTTTATCAATAGAGTACATTTTTATAATTTCTCCATCTATTGGTTTTGAAAATGAAAGTGGTTTTATAACTACTTTAGGAGTAGTTTCTTTTTTTGTTTCAGTTTTTGTTTCCTCTTTTGCTTTTACAGCTTTTAGTTCATCTTCATTTCCAACATAATTTGTATCTTTATTGCTCGTATTATTATCTTGTAATTCATTTTTTGTCTCTGATACACTAGATTCATCTGTTTTATCTGTATTATTAAAAACTGCATAGTCCTCATTATTCAATTCTTTATTTTTCTTAATATTTAGGGATACGCTAACAACAGCTAATACTAACATAAAAAAGAATAAAAGAAGATAACTTTTCGAAAACCTTTTATTACCTTTACTCTTTTGTGGTTTAATAGCTTCTTTTTCTTCTACATCTTCTATATTATCAAAGATTGCTCCTTTTCTAACATGCTTTTTTTCAGTGTTACTAATAGTATCTTGCACTTTGGAATTTTCATTTATATTATTATCATATAATTTAAATTGCTTATACTTATACTCTAAAATATCTTTTCTTGTATTTTTATTAATATTATTTCCTGTATGTATTTTTCTTATTCTAGTAAATTTTTCGTTTGGTATACTTTTTATCTTTTCTTCTTTTTCTTTCTTTTGTTTCTTATTTTTAAATATATTATTCAATTTTATTTTCATATTTTCTCCTTTTCATTAGTCTAATTTTGTTATTTCTACACCTGTGTAATAATGTTTTATTATCTCTTTATAATCCATCCCATTATTGGCATAATAATTTGCTCCAACTTGACTCATTCCTATACCATGCCCATAACCTACAACATTAAACACTACTGTCTCGTCATTTTTTTTAATTGTAAATTTTGTAGATTTTAATCCTATTAAAGTTCTTAATTTTTCAGCACTTACTTTTTGATCTTTAATTTGTATATTTTTTACTCTTCCAGAAATTGTATAGTCCGATATTGTTATACTTTTCATATCTTCTTTGGTATAATTCTTACATAAACTATTTTCCTTTAATTTATTTAAAAAATCATCATAACTAATTTCTACTCTACTTGTTCTATTAGAATATGATTCATCTTCTTTACTTTCTACTGGAACTAAATAACTTAACTTTTCACCTCCCCATATTTGACTTATATCTTCTGTCCCTTCAGGACTACTAGCATGAAAAAATGCTTTTATACATTCTCCATTATATGTTATTATTTCATTTTGTGTTGATACTACTGCTGTATTTACTCTATCCCAAAATTCAAGTATTGTATCTTCATCATAACCTTTTTGCCTCCATATCTGAAATAATTTATCTTTTGGGTAAAAGGCTTGGCAATGTGCATAACTATCACACATATCCGCATCATCGCCTTCAGCATGAGCTTGCAATTTTCTATATGTATAGGTTCTTGCAACTAACGCTTGAGCTTTTAATGCTTCTATGTTATATGTTGGTGACATTTCGGATGGTACTACTCCTCTTAAATAGTCGTTCATATCCATAGCTACTATTTCGCCAGTTTTAGTAAATTTTACTCTAATTGTTTGATTAGCTTTGTACTCTATTGTATTTTTTTCTTCCTTTTCTTCTATTTCTTGTTCTTTTTCTTTCTTTTTTTCTTCATTTGTTTTAAATAAATTTATACAGAAAAGTATAGTTGTTAATACTAAAAAAACAGATAAAAAAACAAGCCACTTTTTCAATATATATCACCTATAATATATATATTCATGACTTGTTTTTTTATTACTGTTTGTCCACATTTTTAACAAAAAAAAGAAATGCAAGCTTTAACTTACATTTCTTTTTAAATTAGAAGATAAATTTTTATAAACTATCTAAACATTTCTTTATAAACACATCCATATTAGTTTTCTTAGATTTTTTAAAATAACTCAATAATTTTTCAACCTGTTGCAAATCAGTTTCTCCTCTATTAGTTGGAAACAGTTCTTCATATATTTTTCCCTTCTCTCTGTTATTAGGTAATTTTGCAATTAAATTTAAATCGTATAATACTTGATCTAAATTCTTATCATTCCATATTGGTATAATATATGAATATAACCAATGTTTTTGAAACATTTCACAAGATTTATATTTTTCGATTTTTTCCTGAGTTGTATCATCTAAATCCATTATTGGCATAATGAAAAAATTTTTAATTTTTTTATTTTCTTCTTCAACAACAAATTGTTTTTTAAATGACGTTTTGTTTTTAAATATATTATTTCCTAATATTGTTATTAAATCATCTATTTGTATGCTCAACTTCCCATTTTTCTCTGCATATATTTCTATAGGCAAATGTAGATTACTTTTTATATGTTCTGCAAGCAACAGTTCACTTTTGCCATGAGCTATTACTATCCCCTTACAATAATTAGGTTTCTTCACTATAATCTTCTACCTCTTTATCATTTGAACAATCAAGAACATATTTAATTTCTTCAAAATCTACATAAGTTGTTGTAGGGATACCTCCAAATAAACCTTTAAAATATAAATCACGAGCATTATGATTTTTCTGTATTTTCATTCCATATTCTTTTATTGTATTTATGCTTTTATTTCCTTCATAATCTACAGATAATATATAAATACATTCTTTTGGTAAAATTTCTAATAGTAATGTATTATGTGTAGTTATTATTAATTGGCCTGTTATTTCATCTTTAATAGATAAAATAATATTCTTCATTAATAAATCATGAATTCCATTATCGATTTCATCTATAATGACTGTCTCTCCTAATATTGCACCAATTAACGTATCAAATTCTTCTATGATTTTTTTAGTCCCTTCTGATTCTAATTCTATTGGTATTGATTTTAAATTTCCTCCTATCACCTTATTAAAATATAATTTGTACTTAATTTTATCTTCTCTTTCTTCAATAATATATTGGATACTTTTTATATCTGCATACGCTTGAGTAAAGAAAATATTTAATACATTTTCATATTTCTTTATTTCATTTATTTTATCTTTAGAAACTATACCAGACTTCAAATCAGCTAATACTGCTTTTTTTAGATAATTATCAGGAATAAATTTAAAAAACCATTTGTTCACATGTATTGTCATTGACACTATCTTATCTATAATGTCAAACATCTTAGAAGAAATATTGCTATTTATATATTCTTCATTTTTATCCATTGCCTCAAAGGTAAGTAATGACAAAAATGAGTATTTTCCCCAATATTTTTCTATATTTTCTTCTAACTCTTTATTATACTTTTCATTGATAAAAATATTATTGTTTAATTCTTTTACAATCCCTTTATCATCTTTAAGTAATTTAAAATAATAACCTCTCTGTTTTCCCACAAAATAATATAACTTCTCTTCTACTATTTCTGTATTAAACCTTATAGAATAAAAACCTTCTTTATCATTTATTTTAAATCCATATTCTATTTCAGTATCCTCTTTTTCATTTATCATTCTATATTCTTCTAAATTTATTGATAGTTGCCATAAAGGTTTCATATCAATAGGAATATTATCTAACATTTTTTCCTTTAAATCAAAAAATTCTTTTGGCATCATATTTAATTTTACATCAATAATCCTTGATATAGTAATTTGTTGTAAAAATTTAAACAATTCAACTAAATTAGTTTTACCACTTCCGTTTTCACCATATATTGCAATAAAATTGTTTGTTTTAGTTTTTGTTCTATTTAAATTAAATTTTACATCTTTTAATGATTTAAAATTTTTTACTCTAATATATGTAAACATATAAAGATACCTCCTTTTTGCATCATTTTTAATAATTTTACATCATTTTTGGTAAAAAGTCAATTGCTTTAGATACATTTTGTACACATTTTAGCAAACTTTATTTTATTATATGCATTTTTTTATGAAATATGTGAATAAAAAAAAGACAGATTCAAAAATTAAAGTGTACCCTTTGTCAAGGACATTTATAAAAAAAGTGTATACTTTATGCTAACTCTTTAAGAAGATGATTTCT
>CALXJG010000006.1 GCA_944388565.1 uncultured Clostridia bacterium | reverse complement strand
TTTCCATTACTCTTCTCAACGCTTTAAGCTTTCTTGAACCCCACGCATAGCATGGGGTTTTCACTAATACCAACAAAAGCACTGAATTAATATCCAGTGCTTACTATATTATTCTCCTTTGCTTCTTCTTAAGAAAGGTGGAATATCTAAATCTCTATAATCATTATTTGTTGATGATGAAGTTGTAAAAGAATTTCTATTAGGAGTAGTATTAACTGTAGAAATACTACCAGTATTCATCATTGAGTTATTATTTACAGCATTATTTAATGCTTCTCCAACTATTGTATCTAATTTCAAATCTTGAAAAGGAGTTTTATTAAATCCAGTTGCTATAACTGTAATTATGATTTCATCTGTAAGTTTTTCATCAATCACTGCTCCAAATATAATATTTGCTTCAGGATCAACAGATTTTTGTACTAATTCAGCAGCTTCATTAATCTCAAGTAAACCTAAATTTTTACCACCAGTTACATTTATTAATACTCCACCTGCTCCTTCTATTGAAGTTTCAAGTAATGGACTATGTATAGCTTGTCTTGCTGCTTCTTGAGCTCTATGTTCTCCTCTTGCTCTACCAGTTCCCATATGTGCAATACCAGCATCTAACATTATTGTCTTTACGTCTGCAAAATCAAGATTTACTAAACCTGGTATTGTAATAAGGTCTGATATTCCTTGTATACCTTGTCTTAACACCTCATCAGACATTTTGAAAGCATCTTCAAAACTAGTTTCTTTTTCTGCAATTTGAAGTAATTTTTCATTAGGAATTATTATTAAAGTATCAACATTTTGTCTTAATTCTTCTATACCAGCTTCAGCTTGCATCATTCTTCTTTTTCCTTCAAAAGGGAAAGGTTTAGATACAACTGCTACTGTTAAAATTCCCATTTCTTTAGAAGTCTCTGCAACTATAGGAGCAGCACCTGTACCAGTACCTCCACCCATTCCTGCAGTTACAAATGCCATATCAGCACCTTTTAAAGCTTCAGCAATTTCAGCTTTTGATTCTTCTGCACTGCATTTTCCTATTTCAGGGTTTGCACCAGCACCAAGACCTCTTGTTAATTTTTCGCCTATTTGAATCTTTTTATTTGCTTTTGATTCACTTAAAGCTTGCTTATCAGTATTAATAGCTATAAATTCTATATTTTTTAATTCAGCTTCTACCATTCCATTTACGCCATTATTACCAGCTCCACCAACACCAATTACTTTGATATTAGCCATTCCAGTTTTAAAATCGTTTTCCATTATTACTCCTCCTACAAATTCTCTTCTTCATCTATTTTTTTTACTTTTTTAAACAATCTAGAAATTTTACCTTTAAAAGAACTAAATCCATCAGAAATTTTATCTTTAAAACTTGGATCGGTAACTATTTCTACATCGCTATTTACATGTTTACTTATTCCAAGACTTGCTATATATCTTACCATACCAAATACAGTAGTATGCTGTGGTTTTATAATATTTATAAGTTTTGGACTACAAACTCTAACTTGATTTAATTTAAGTGTAAGCATTGCTAATTCTTCTACACCTACAATATTACTAATACCTTGACCTGTTAGCACCATACATTCAATTTTACCAGTTAATTTATTATCAGCAATAAGCTTCTTTATTATTTGATATATTTCTTTAATTCTTGCTTCTATAACTTGTACAACATCACTACATTTAATTATATAATCTTGTGAAGTCTGTGCTTTAGTATTAAGTTTAATATCATGATTATTTGTAATCATAGCCATAATAGCTAAATTATATTGTCTCTTTAATTTTTCTGCTTCATCGTTTGTTACATCAAATGTAATAGCAATATCATTTGTTATATGATCTCCACCTACTGGAATTGTATCATAAAATTCTAATTTAGAATTCTTATATACTGATATATCAGTATGACCTCCTCCAATATCAACTAACAATACTCCTATTTCTTTTTCTTCAGGCATTAGAACTATATTAGAAGTAGCTAAAGTTTCTAATATAAGTCCATCTAAGTTTATACCTGCATATTTAAGTGTTTTTTGTATACCAGCAATATATTCACCTTTAGCAATTACGACTTCTGCTTCCATTGAAAAAGTTTTACAAAAAGCTCCTATTGGTTCTTCTTTATAACTTCTGCCATTAACAATATATTGATATGGTAGTATATCTATTATCTGCTCATCCTTATCTAATTTTGTCGTAATTTGTATTTTTGAAAACAAATTATATATATCATTTATTGTCATACCATCATTTGGTTTTTCAACATCTGATTCTATAACAATTTTTTCAATTCTTACATTCATTCCTTTTATATTAACATATGCAGAATTTACTGATAATTCTGATATTTGTTCAGCGGCAGTAATAGCTTCTTTTACAGAACTAGCAACTCTTTGTGGGTCTAATATCTGTCCTCTTTTTACACCAGAATTATTAGATAAACCATAGCCAATAACTTCAATTTCACTAAATTTATTAACTTGTCCAATAACACAGCTTACCTTTGAAACTCCGATATCTAGTCCTACTATAATATCACCTATAGCCACATTTTCACCCCCACATTTTAGCTACATATATAATACTATCTTTTAGAAAAAAATGCAAGACTTTTTACAAAAAAGTGTAATAATTTTGTAATTTTTATGAAATATAACTTTAACATGCTATTAGATACCATAATTTGTAAATTTTTGTCGCTTTTTATTATTAAATTGTATTAAAAAAACATAAAGTGAAAACATTATTATCGATGGGTTAAATAAAAATAGTAATTGAACTATGCCAACAAAAAATAAAATAAAAATAAGTATGTTTGATAATATTTCTAATATAACTTCTCTTTTTTTTAATCTCATGCTAAATAATTCCAATAAATTATCTAATATATTATAACCATCTAAAGGAAATATAGGTAATAAATTAATTATAGCAAAAGCAATATTTATCTCACAAATCATTTTATTGTTATTAAAAATATATGCTAAAATAATATTTGAAATTGGTCCTGCTAAATAAAGAATTATTTCTTCTATGTTTTCTATTTTTAATCTTTTATTTCCTTTTAAATCAAATCTTTTCTTTTTTAATTCTATACATACACCAGACAAAGAAAATTTAAAATTTTCTATTTCTTTTCCAAAAAGTAAAGCTATCGTTAAATGTGCTAATTCATGAAATATTATAAATAAATAGCACATATAAAAAGAAAATAGTATTTTTCTTATTGTATTTGAAAAAATAAATACTAAAAATACTATTAAAAATACTATTTCAAATTCTATATTAACTTTAGAAAATTTTAATTTCATAAATTCCTCTTAAAATTTAATTAGTTTTGCTGGATCAACAGTTCTTGAGTCAATACTTATCTCGAAATGTAGATGCGGACCAGTAGACATTCCAGTACTTCCAACATAACCTACAATATCTCCTTGTTTTACTTGATCATTTAATTTTACTTTTATGCTATCCATATGAGCATATTTAAATCTAACACCATTTGTTTCAATCAAAACATTATTTCCATAATATTTATCATTTTCTTGAACTTTTACAACTTTTCCTTCTGTACTACTTTTTATTTCTACACCTTTTTTAGTAGCTATATCAATTCCTGTATGATATGATGTTACTCCTTCAAAAATCTGATCTCTTGCACCATAATTTGAAGTAATAGTACCACTAAGTGGGCTAATCATATTAATTCCTTTGCTTACTATTTTACCTATATCATCTTGCATTATACTTACAGCACTCGATTCTTCTATTATTTTAGTTAATTCAACTGGCTCTCCTCCGCCTTTTCCATCATATTCTTCTTTTGATTCATTATCTTCTTCATTTTTTTCTTGAATATTTGTATTTTTTTCTACTGTTACGGATGTGTTATCATTACTTAAAATACTAGCAATAAAAGTTTTTAACTCAAAATCCATAATCTTAGGCTTTACTATACTAACATATTTATTACTAATCTTATTAGCTAAACTTTCTGGAATAACATATTTTAATCCTTGATATGCATTTTTTGATAATTCTTCTATTTTATCTAATACGTATTCTTTTGAATAATCATTTTTATATTCATTTATAATAGTTAGAGTAATTTTTTTATTAAGAACTTCTTTAGCAAAAAACATTTTACATATTAAGCAAATAAATACAATTAATATTGATATAAATACTTTTATTAAAAATGTTGTTTTAAAGTTTAGTTTAAATTTTTTAGTTTTTATTTCCTCTTTATCTAATGCATTAAAATCATAATTGTAACTATTTATATGTCCATCATTATTTGAAGTATTTTTATTTAGATATTTTTCTAAATCAACTCCAATTTCCTTGTTTATATCTATACTTTTTGCATCAATATTTCTTAAAACACTTTTCCTAAGTCTTCTTGCAGATACTATATTTTCCATTAAATATACCTCCTACTTTAGTACAAGTTATATTAAAGTATATTATTTAATAGAAAATTTATTACTTTTATTTCTCATATTATATTACAATAAGAAAAACTAGTTAGTATGAGCTAACCAGTTTAATTATCAATTATTCTTCCTTTTAAATACCATAAATGCTGACTATCAATTATTATATTTTTTAGTCTTCCAATATCTTTTTCATCTGCTTCAAATATAACAACTTTATTTTGGCTTGTTCTACCTGTATATAATTTATCATTATTTTTACTTTTACCTTCTACCAATACTTTATATACTTTTCCAATCATCTTTTCATTATTATATGGTAATTGTTCTTCATATACTTTCTTTAATGTTTCAAGCCTTCTTACTTTCTCTTCATTTGGTGTATTATCTTCCATCTTTGCTGCTTTTGTACCAACTCTTTTTGAATAAATAAACATATATATTTGGTCAAATTTAACTTTCTTTACTACATCTAAAGTATCATTAAAATCTTCATTTGTTTCACCTGGGAATCCAACTATTATATCAGTCGAAATAGAAATATTTTCATCAGCTTTTTTTAATTTTTCTACAATGTTTAAAAAATCTTCTTTTGTATATTTTCTATTCATATCCTTCAATATTTTGGTACTTCCAGATTGAAGTGGTAAATGAATTTGTCTTGCTATTTTTTTAGAATTTTTAATAACTTCAATTAAATCGTCTTTAAAGTCTTTTGGATGTGGAGACATAAACCTAATTATTTCTATACCATCTATTTTTTCTATATCTTTTAATAAATCTGGAAATCCATATTTTTTTTCTTTAAAGTCATTTCCATATGAGTTAACATTTTGACCAAGTAACATTATTTCTTTATATCCTTTTTTAGCTAATCTTGTTATATCAGAAATTATATCTTCTGGTTTTCTACTTCTTTCTCTTCCTCTAACATATGGTACTATACAATATGAGCAAAAATTATTACATCCATATATAATACTTACACTAGCTTTATATTTATCTTCGTAAATAATTGGTACTTCTTCTTCAATTTCATTACCAACATCTACATACTCAATCTCCTTTTTATTATTAATTAATATTTTGTATACTTTATCTGGAAATAATGACATACTACCTGTTCCAAGTACTATATCAACAAATTTATATGATTGCTTTATTTTTTCTAAAATATGTCGTTGCTGACTCATGCATCCAACAACTGCAATATATATATCTTTTCCTTTTAATTTTTTTTGCTTTAGATATCCAAGTCTACCAAATAAAGTATTTTCTGCATTTTCTCTTACACAACAAGTATTAAATAAATAGAAATTAGAATCTGCTTCTGTTCCTTTTTCAAATCCCATTGATTCAAATATTCCTGCATATTTTAATGAATCATTTTCGTTCATTTGACATCCCATTGTATCTATATAATATTTTAATTTATGCTCTTTATTATATTCTTTTATCTTTTCCTTATTGCTATTTACAAATTTCATCATTTTTCTCCTTTAAATATAAGTATTATACAATATACATTTCTAAAAAGCAATACTCAAGGTTCATTTGATTTTACATAATACTAATAAGTATTAATTTTGTACTTTAATTTTATAAATATATGTGCTACAATATAATAATTAGGAGGTTGCTATGAAAAAAATAATTATATTAATTATTTCTATCATTTTAATTTTGTTATTTTTAATATTTGGATATTTTTATTTACATAAGAAAAATAATGAAGATATAATATCGAACGAATCAAGTAATGAGCAGGAAAATTTAGAATTAAATATTGAAGAAGATGAAAAAGAAACTTTACCTTCATATGTGGATGAAAATCCAGTTAAAATTGGAATATATATTGAAAAAGAAAATAAAAAAGTATTAATTACAGAACACACATGTACATGGTCACCTGAAATAGTTATGGGACTTTTTTACGCAGTACCAACACAAGAAAAAGAGATTCCAAACTATAATTTTGATAGCTTGTGGAAAGAATATATAAGTAATTATCCAAATTCTGATAAATATAGAATTGGATATAATATAAAATTTACATTAAATACTGGAGAAGTTGTTGATAGAACTATTTTAAATCCAGATGATGCATATTATATGTTTCCAAAAGTAATGTGCTTTTTATACGATGATGTAAATTTAGTTCCTGGAAAACGTTACTATCATATTACCTCAGATGTAATGTATGATTATACCATTTGTTCATCAGTAAAACTAGTTGGAGATGTCGAAACAAAAAATATTTCTTCTGATATTGAACTTACAGCATTTTGTTTTGATAGTGAGGATGACTTTGATCCAGAAACTAATAAATATCGTGGAAATAGCTATTATACAATTACAATAAAAAAGAAATAAGAAAAAACACTTAAAGCAAAATTTGTTTTAAGTGTTTTTATATTATTATATTCTTTCCATGTATGAACCAGTTCTAGTATCAATTCTAATTTTATCTCCAATTTCAACAAAGATTGGAACATTAAATGTAGCACCAGTTTCAACAGTACATGGTTTTGTTTGTCCAGTTGATGTAGCACCTTTTATACCTGGTTCAGTATAAGTTACTTCTAATTCTACAAATATAGGTGGTTCAACACCGAATACATTTCCTTTATATGATAATACCTTTACATTCATATTATCAATTAAGTATGGTAATGTATCTTCTATTTGAGATTTATTTAATTCAACTTGTTCATATGTTGTAGTATCCATAAAAGTATAGTTTTCACCATCATTAAATAAATACTGCATTTCTTGAACAGTTATTTGTGCTTCTTCAAATTTTTCTGTTGGGCTAAATGTTTTTTCAACATTTTGTCCTGTTATTACATTTTTTATTTTTGTTCTTACGAATGCTGCACCTTTGCCTGGTTTTACATGTTGGAACTCTACTATTCTGTAAACATTTCCATCCATTTCAAAAGTCATACCATTTCTAAAGTCTCCTGCTAATATCATAAGCTCCTCCTATACTATAATTTATTTTACTTTTTCTACTAATGCTTCAAAAGCAGGCATATCATTAACTGCCATTTCAGCAAGCATTTTTCTATTTATATTAATGTTAGCTTTCTTTAAGTTGCTCATGAATTTACTATATGTAGTACCACACATTCTTGTTGCTGCATTTATTCTAGCAATCCATAATTTTCTGAAATTTCTTTTATTTTGTTTTCTACCAACATAAGCATAAGCACCTGATTTCATAACAGCTTGGTTTGCCATTCTAAATCTTACAGATTTTGCTCCAAAATAACCTTTTGCTCTTTTTAGAACTTTTTTATGTCTAGCTCTTGTTGTTACTGCTCCTTTTACTCTTGCCATTTATAATCTCTCCCTTCGTTACTATTGATATGGTAATAATTTCTTAACAGCTTTTTTGTTTGCACTATCTACATAAGATGATTGTTTTAAAGCCATTTTTCTTTTTGATGATTTACCAGTTAATTTATGTGCACGATTTGCAACATTTTTCTTAAATTTTCCAGTACCTGTTACTGATATTCTTTTTTTAGTTGAACTATGTGTTTTAATTTTTGGCATAAAAAATCTCTCCTCTCTACAAAACACTTATTTTTGTTTTGGTGATAAAAACATTGTTAAATTTTTACCTTCAATTTTAGCTTCTTTTTCTATTTGGGAATTTTCAATCATTTCTTGAAATCCCTTCATTATTTCTTTTCCTTGATTTATAAAGTTTAACTCTCTACCTCTAAATCTCATGCTGACTTTTACTTTATTTCCAGCTTCTAAAAATTTAGATGCCATTTTAGCTTTAACTTCTAAATCATGTTTATCGATATTTGGTGACAATCTAATTTCTTTTATCTCTATCACCTTTTGTTTTTTCTTTGCTTCTTTAGCTTTTTTTGCCATTTCAAACTTGTATTTACTGTAATCTAACATTTTACATACAGGATTGTCTTGGTTTGGTGATACAAGTACTAAATCTAATCCTCTATCTTCAGCCATTTCTATAGCTTGATTAGTATTAATCTTTCCTAATTTTTCACCATTTTCATCGATAACTTGAACTTGAGAAAATTTTATTTCCTCATTTACTAAAAAATTTGGTTTAATATTAAACACCTCCACAAAATAAAAAATAAAAAAGATTGCTCGTAATGGGCAACCTTCTCAAAACTCAAATAAATATATAAATGCATAAAATAATGCATTATACTTATATTATTTTGTTTAACCTTATTAAGACAAAACTCATAAGGTGAGAAGATTTCCTCTACTTACGAGTTATATTATACATAAAAAATATGAATTTGTCAATAATTTTATATATTTAATTTCATTTTTTTACAAAATTAATATATCAAGCGTACATATCTATAACAATTTTTTGTATTATATCTTGATCTTTTTCAACTTTATAAGTATTAGTTTCTACATCTTCTTCTTTACTTAATAATAATAATTTTAAAGCTTCTTCATCAAAATTATCTATTAAATTAATATCAGGATGCATTCTATCAGCAACAAATAAATATTCTTTTCCATCTTCATTACATTTATTTAAAACAATGTATTCATTACCTTGAATTATTAATTCATCTTTTTTATTAAAAAACATATATCTCCCTCTCTTTTATTTACTAATTACGTTCATTTATATTTTTTTCTTTAGTTTTAGCTTCTACTTCAACTGTATCTGGAAAATCTTTAGCTGTATTAAAAATCTTTTTTGTTATTTCTCCTACTTTTTTAAATAAATCTTCTAACATAAAAATCCCTCATTCCTTTTAACTTTATATATTATATACAAAAATTATCATAAAATCAAATATTATTCTTTTGTAATATTATATATTTTCCAATCTCCAAAAGAAACAATATACTGTTGTCCACAATATTCACATGAACTAATATTATTATTTATTTTCATTTTTGCTCCACAATTTGGACATTTAAAATTTTCTATACTAATCTCATTATTTCCTTCTTTATATGTTAAGCTTCTTTTCATAAAAATATTGTATATTATACTCCAATATTTTTCATGTTTTTGATTTGATAAAATTGTTGTTAAAGCAACTGTGATATATTCATATTTTTTGTCATCAGAAATAGCATAATCTGTTACTTTTACAAACTCAACATTTACATTATCTATTTCATTAATAATACCTATTTTATTTCTTATATTCATATTATCTTTTATTCTATTATAATAATCATCTTCAAATATAGCAGATAATTTTTCTATATTTCCGTTATCAATCTGATAATATATCTCTTTAAAAATATCTTCAACCCAATCAACTAATTCTTGTACATTAAAATACGGATCATTTTCCTTAATTTTTCTTTCTATATCACTTTCAATTTTATATAAAGAATTATTTTTAGTTTTATCATATTCTAAATTCCTAGTACTATTTTTTTATCTTAAAATCATCTTCATCATCTGTAAGAGTTATATTTATATTATCATAATTAGATTCATCAAAACCATTTTTATTTCTATTTTTACTCTTTCTTTCTAATATTGATATTAATATAAAGATTAGTAAAATAAGAAAAATCAATCCATAGTCCATTATATCACCTATTATATATAAATTTATTATATAATAAACTTAAAATAAATGTCAATATATATAATATATTCATAAAAAAATACTGAAATTGCATAGGCAAAATCAGTATTTTTTATTATATATCAAGATTTGTAACGTATTTTGCATTATTCTCAATAAATTCTCTTCTTGGTTCAACATTTTCTCCCATAAGTACTGTAAATATTTCATCTGCTTTTATAGCATCATCTATAGTAATTTGTACTAAAGTTCTATGCTCTGGATTCATAGTAGTCTCCCATAATTGTTCTGAATCCATCTCTCCTAGACCTTTATATCTTTGAATGTTTAATGTATCTCTTGCGATTCCTTTTTCTTCTAATTCTTTTATTTTTACATCAAGATCTTCTTCATTATAGCAATAAACATCTTCCATACCTTTTTTGGCAATTTTAAATAAAGGTGGTTGTGCAGCATATACCATTCCGTTTTCAATTAAAGGTCTCATATATCTAAAGAAAAATGTAAGTAATAATGTTCTAATGTGAGCACCGTCAACATCAGCATCTGCCATCATAATAACTTTATGATATCTTAATTTTTCTATATTAAATTCAGCTCCTATACCTGCACCAAGTGCAATTATTACTGGAGATAACTTTTCATTATTATATATTTTATCAGCTCTTGTTTTCTCTACATTAAGCATTTTTCCCCAAAGTGGAAGTATTGCTTGGAATCTTCTATCTCTTCCTTGTTTTGCACTACCACCTGCAGAATCTCCCTCAACTATGTATATTTCACATTTTGAAGCATCTTTTTCTTGACAATCTGCAAGTTTACCTGGTAATGTAGTTGATTCTAGAGCTGTTTTTCTTCTTACCAACTCTCTTGCTTTTCTAGCAGCTTCTCTAGCTCTTGCAGCACTTAAAGTTTTATCTAATATTGCCTTTGCAACTTGTGGATTTTCTTCTAAGAAAATTCCTACTTTATTTAATACTATGCCATTTACAATACCTGTAACAGCACTATTTCCAAGTTTTGTCTTAGTTTGTCCCTCAAATTGTGGTTCTAATACCCTTACACTAACGATAGCTGTTATTCCTTCTCTTATATCTTCACCAGCTAAATTTGAGTCTTTTTCTTTTAATATATTAAATTTTCTTGCATAATCATTAAATGCTTTTGTAAGTCCTCTTTTAAAACCATCAACATGAGTACCACCCTCTGCTGTATGAATATTATTAACAAATGATAAAATATTTTCTGAATAAGATGTTGTATATTGTAATGCAATTTCTACTTGAACATCATTTTGTTCTGTTTCAAAATATATTATATCTTTATTAATAGTTTCTTTATTTTTATTTAAATACTCAACAAACGATCTTAATCCACCTTCATAATGAAATACCATTTGCTGACTATCTTCTTCTCTTTTATCCCAAAAAGTTATTTTTAAGCCTTTATTTAAAAATGCCATTTCTCTAAATCTTTGGATTAAAGTTTCAGCATTATATATTGTTGTATCAAAAATTTGATCATCTGCTTTAAATATAACTTTTGTACCAGTCTTTTTAGATTCAGCAATTTTGTGCAACTCTTCTGTTACTTTACCTCTTGAAAAAGATATTGAATAAAGTCCATCACCATTAGATGCTTCTACTGTCATCCATTCAGAAAGAGCATTAACAACTGAACCACCAACTCCGTGTAGACCACCAGATACCTTGTAGCCTCCACCGCCAAATTTACCTCCAGCATGTAATACTGTATAAACAACTTCGATAGCTGGCTTATTCATCTTATGATGCATTCCAAGTGGTACACCTCTACCATTATCTTGTACTGATATTACATTATCTGGTAAAATTTCTATATTTATTTCTGTACAATAACCTGCTAATGCTTCATCAACACTGTTATCTACTATTTCATATACTAAATGATGTAATCCTCTTTCAGATACACTTCCTATATACATTCCTGGTCTTTTTCTTACAGCTTCTAATCCTTCTAGTACCTGTATTTGATTTTCATCATATTTTGCCATTATTTCTACCTCTTTTCCTAAATATATTAATGTACTCTATATTTATATCATAAATTCATATTAAATTTCAAGTATAATTTTGCTTTTTTCAAAAATTAAATTTCATTTATATTTCAAAAAGCATTAAAAATATATTAAAATTGCGTAATTTCACCATTTTTTACTTTATATATTATTGTATTTTCAGCATTTTTTGCAAAAGAAGCGTCAGTTGTGGTAATTATACTTTGATAATCTTTTATATAATCAAGTAAAAATCTAATTCTATTCGAATCTAATTCAGACATTATATCATCAAGTAATAATATTGGATTTTCGTTATTTTCTTCTCTTAATAATTCAAAATTTGCTAGTTTTAAAGTTAATAGTGCTGTCCTATTTTGTCCTTGCGAACCATATTTTGAAACTTCTTTATCATTAACAAATATTCCAATATCATCTCTTTGAATTCCTTTTAAAGAGATTTTTCTTATTACTTCTATTTCTAAATAATTATCTAAAATTTTTTTAATTTCATTTTTTTCTAAATTTATAAAATCAGAAATATATATTAAATTTATATCTTCAGTATTTTTAGTTAAATTATTTTGAATTACTTTTGATTTTTCTAATAGTTTATCTATTATTATTTTTCTATAATTTACAATATTAAAAATATATTCACTCATTTTTTCATGTAATACAAAAATATATTCTTTATCTATATTTCCATTTTTTAATAGTGAATTTTTTATTTTTAGACATTTCATATATTCTTGTAAATTAATATAATATGATTTTGAAATTTGTGAACAAATCATATCTAAAAAACTTCTTCTTTTTGCAGGTGACCCTTTTACTATATCTAAACTATCTGGTGAAAAAATTACTATTAATATCTCTCCTACATGTTCAGAGAGCTTTCCTATTTTTACTTCATCTTGTTTTATTATTTTTTTATTTAAATTATTAATAAATAATTCTATTTTTTTATTTATATCCAATTTATTATAATTTAAAATAATTCTACAATAATCTTTTTCAAAATTAATTACTTCAACATCTTTTATAGTCCTGTATGATTTTCCTATTGCAGATAAATAAACTGATTCTATTATATTAGTTTTTCCTTGAGCATTATCCCCAACAAATAAATTAATACCATTAATTAAATCTATTTTTTGTTTATTGTAATTTCTAAAATTTTCTAATTCTATATTTTTTATATACATTTTTATACCCCATTTAAATTGTATTATACCAAAATATTTTTTTAAAATCAAATATTATAAAAAGATTAAAATATTAAAATTAATACCCATTTTTTTTATAAAAATACAAAATAAAAATGCTGATATATTTTTAAATATCAACATTTTTTTTATTATTTTTAATTATAAATAAATTTAAAATTATTGTTTTAATTTTATTGGTAAAACAACATATATAAATTCATTATTTGCTACTGGCTTAATTAAAACTGGAGAAATATTTGAAGTAAATTCAACATATACTTCTTGATCATCAATTGATTTTAAAGCCTCAATAACATATCTTGGATTAAATCCAATTTCTATATCTTTACCTTCTACAACCGCCGAAATCATTTCTTTTGCGTCTCCATTTTCACTTACACAACTTAATATAACACCATCAATTTCAATATTCATTTTAACTGGTGATTTTTTATCTTTTTCTTTATTTTCTTTTGCAAATAAAGCAACTCTTTCAAAAGAATCTAAAAGACTTTTTGTTTTAATTCTTATTCTTGTTTCATAATTTTCTGGAATTATATTATTATAATTTAAAAATTCACCTTCAATTATTCTACTAACAATTATACTTTGTCCAATTTCAAATAAAGCTTGATTTTTATTTATACCTATTTTTACACTTTGATTTTCTTCTTCACTTAATATTTTAAATAATTCAGATAATACTTTACCAGGAATTATTGCTTTAAAATTATTAATATTTTTTTCACTTAAATATTTTCTTAATGATAATCTAAAACCATCTATAGCAACTAGAGTTAAAATATTATCTTCTACTTTAAGTAAAGCTCCATTATATATTGGTCTATTTTCATCATTACTTACAGAAAATAAAGTTCTTTTTATCATATCTTTTAATATTTTTTGTTCTAATGTTACAGATGATTCTATATTAAATATTGGTAATTTAGGATATTCATCTGGATTCATAACTGCTAATTTAAAAATTCCGTTTACTGATTTTAATATAAATACTGTTTCATTTACTTCTATTTCAATAGTTTCATCTTCTATCTTTCTTACTATTTCATTTAACATCTTTATATCTACAACTGTACTTCCTTCAGATAATACTTCACAACTAAATGTATGCTCTGATCCTATATCTAAATCATATGTTGTTAATTTAACTGTTCCTTGAAAAGCTTCTATTAATACACCATCTAATATAGGCATTGTAGTTTTATTAGCTGCTTTAGCTACAATATTTAATCCGTTTATTAAATCTTTTAAATTACATTTTATATTCATTTTATTTTCTCCTTTTTTAATAAGTTATTAACATTATAAACAATTTAATGTTGATTATTGTAAATTATTTTTTTATATTTTTAAAATATTTTAATATTTTTCTTTTTTTATATATAGAATTTTCCACAATTTACACAGAATGTTTGTTTATAATCTGCGATTTTACAAACATAATTATTAATATTATATTATATATAAATTTAGTAGTAGTAGTAGTAGTAGGTATTGTGGAAATAGTGGAAAACATTGTCAAATAATCTATTTTATTGTATTTAAAGGTGTTGATAAACTTGTGGATAACATGTTTATTTTTTCCACAGAAAATATGTTCTGTGTGGATAAAATTTTTCTTTTTTAGTTATCCACATTTTATAAACATAGTTGTCCACATTTTATTGTGGATAACTTTTTATATGTAATATTTGTGTTATGTTTTTGTAATATTTGTGTAATATTACCTTCTAATCCTCTATAGATAAGGATTTTTTAATTTCTTCTATTAAATCTTTAGTCTCAGGATTACTATTATACTCACTTGTTATTTTTGAGTATGCATGTAATACAGTTGAATGATCCCTACCCCCAAAATCTTTACCTATATTAGGAAATGACATATTTGCTAATTCTCTACATAAATACATAGCTATTTGTCTTGGAAAAGCTACACTATTTGAACGTTTTGTACTAGTCATATCTTGTACTTTTATATTAAAAAATTTACATACTACTTGCATAATTAGTTTACTAGTAATTACTTTTGTATTTTTTACCAATATTGATTCTATTGTATTTTCTACTACAGCATCTGTTAATGGATTATTTGTAAATGATGTATATGCTACTAATTTATTAAATACACCTTCTAATTCTCTTATATTAGATTTAACTCTTGTAGCAATTTTAACAAGTATTTCATCGTCAATTACATATCTTTCCTTTTCTGCCTTTTTTCTAAGTATTGCAAGACGTGTTTCGTAATCTGGAGTTTGAATATCAACAGAAAGTCCCATTTCAAATCTAGTTTTTAATCTATCTTCTAGTAAAGGAATTTCTTTTGGTGGTTTTTCAGATGTTAATACTATTTGTTTACCACTTTCCCATAAAGTGTTGAAAGTGTGGAAAAATTCCTCTTGGCACTTCTCTTTTCCAGCTAAAAACTGAATATCGTCGATTAATAATAAGTCAATATTTCTATATTTTTTTCTAAAAGATTCGTTTTTATCAGACATAATTGCTGATACTAATTCATTTGCAAATACTTCTCCTGTACAATATATAATTTTTGTATTTGGATCAGCACTACACATTGCATTTCCTATAGCCTGCATTAAATGAGTTTTTCCAAGTCCTACTCCCCCATAAATAAATAAAGGATTATATTTTTTTCCTGGATTTTCTGATACAGCTACAGCTGCTGCATTTGCAAACCTATTATTTGATCCTATAATAAAGTTTTCAAATGTGTATTTTGGATTTAAACCTTGAATATCTTTTGTTTTTTGTTCTGTAGGAATAACATTATTCTCATGCTTCTCCTCTACACTTTCTTCTTTTGTGGTTTTTTGAGTTTGGAAATTTGATATGCTTGTCTCTCTTATTTCATTATTTGTTTCTGGAATAATTTCTTTTGATTCGAATAAAATATCATAAGATTTATTTGTTAAAATTGTAAGTGTATTTTCAATTAAATCTAGAAATCTCTTTTTACAAATATCTATATGATAACTAGAAGGCAAAATGAAACAAATTGTGTTTTCATCAACAAGTCTTGGAGATATTACTTCAACATAAGTTTTGTAAGCTACTTGTGACATCTCGTTTTTTAGTAATTCCAATGCTTCAGACCAAATTTCAGTAAAATTTTTTTCCATAAAACCACCTTTCTAAAAACACATGTTTTTTTAAGTTTTCCACAGAGTTATCCACAACTGTTGATAACTTTTCGACAATTTAAGATAATTTAATTAATAATTTTACATAATTGTTGTGGATTGATGTGAAACATGTGAAAATTAATACAATTTTTTACAGCATTAATATATCATGAAATGTAGAAAAATACAATACTTTTAACACTTTTTGATAAAAAAATTTATATCTTTTAAGAGCAGTATAAATTTTCAACATACCTGTGGATAACTTTCAAAATTATTACAATTTTTTATAGATTATCATAATATAAACACAAAATGAACACATAATTTACAATAAAATTAAATGTTGCTACAAAAATTCGATTATTTTTTTTAGATTTTATAATTTTGTAAGAAAAAATATAGTTGTTATATTAATTATAGCAACTTTTTTTATTTTTTTATAAAAAAAATTGACAAATAAAAAAAAATGTTATATAATAAATTCACTTGATTGAAAAGATATATGTGTATTTTTAATAACATAATAATTTTTTATATTAGATAATTAAAATTTAAAATATGTTTTACATTTAGGAGGTGTAACAATGAAAAGAACTTATCAACCAAAAAAATTACATAGACAAAGAGTTCATGGATTTATGAAAAGAATGAAAACTAGTGCTGGAAGAATTGTTTTAAAGAACAGAAGAGCAAAAGGAAGAAAAGTATTAAGTGCTTAGTCTACTTAAAAAAGTGGGTATGTTTTTCATACTCACTTTTTCTAATAAATGAGGAGTAAAGTATGAAATTTACTTTAATTATTAAAAAAAAGAGAACTTTTAAGTATATATTAAAAAAGGGAAGATATGTTATAAATAAGAATATTACAGTTCATGTATGTAACATAAAAAAGAATAGGGTCATAAATTTTTTTGCAGTTTGTGTTTCTAAGAAAAATGGTAATAGTGTACAAAGAAACAAGTTAAAAAGATGGGGAAGAGAAGCATATAAGTTAGAAGAAGATAAGTTAAAAAAAGGTTATAATATACTTATAATATATAAAAAAACTACAACTATTAAGAACTTAGATTTTAATGTCATACATAATGAAATTATAAATAGTTTTAAGGAGCTTAATTTATATGAAAATTAAAGAAATATTAATATTTATATATAAGATACCAAGGAACATTGAAATATTATGTATAAAGTTTTATCAAAAATTTATATCACCATCACTTGGACATAGATGTATATATTATCCAACTTGTTCAGAATACACAAAACAGGCAGTTGACAAGTATGGTATAATTAAAGGTAACATGCTTGGTTTTATAAGGATATTAAAATGTAATCCGTTTTCAAAAGGCGGAATTGATAAATTAAAATAAAAGGAGAAAATAAATGATAGGAGCTATAGCTAGTTTTTTAGGGATGATTATCCGCTTTATATATAGTTTAGTTGGAAATAATTATTTTGTATCTATAATATTATTTACAATACTTACTAAAGTAATATTATTCCCATTATATTGGATTCAAATAAAATCCACTGAAAAAATGAATAGAATAGGACCTTTAGACCAAAAGATTAGAGAAAAATATAAAAATGATAAACAAAAACAAGCAGAGGAGCTAACAAAGTTATATAGTGAAAATAAAATAAATCCTCTTGGTGGATGTTTACCATTACTTATACAAATACCACTTATACTTGCAATGTTTATGATTGTTAAGCAACCATTAACATATATTGTAAGAACACCACAAGAAGATATAAAAGCATATACACAAGAATACTTACAAAAAGAAGATGTATCTGATAAGGAAATGAAAGAATATGAAATTCCTATTGCTAAAGAAAAGAATCTTCTAAATATGCAAGTATTCAAAGGATTTAATTTAGGTGATATTCCTGCTAATGTTTTTAGCAAGGATGAAGCAAAAAAAGCAAGTCCATTATCTCTTGCAATTCCAATACTTACAATAGTATTTTCTGTTTTATCAAATAGGCTTATGATGAAAAATTCAAATATGACAGATGAACAAAAACAAATGCAAAAGTCAATGAATATTATGATGCCATTGTTATCTGCATCAATTTCTTATTCAATGCCTCTTGCTTTAGGTATTTATTGGTTATTTGGTAGTATATTACAAATATTCCAACAATATCTAACTAATTGGATTATAAAGAAAGATAAAGAAAAATTAGCTCTAAATGAAGGAGGAATAAAAAAATGAAAAAAATTACAGAACAAATAGGAAAAACAACAGAAGAAGCTATTAGAAAAGGTTTAGAAGATTTAAAAGTTTCTAGAGATGATGTAAAAATTGAAATTTTAGAAGAACCTTCATCTGGTGGTGTACTTGGTATTTTATCAGCAAAGATGGCAAAAGTAAGATTAACTGTAGATAAAAAAATTAGTGATGAGCAGTTTGAAAAAACAGCTACAAAGGTAAAAGAAATATTATCAAATATATTTAGAATTACTGGTGAAAGTGACATTGAATATACTGTTGATAAAAAAGAAAATCAAGTACTTATAAAACTTAATGGTAATAAAGTTGGTCATTTAATAGGTTATAAAGGAAAGACAATAGAAAGTTTTCAATCTTTAATTAATTCTATGTTACAAAGAGAAGATGAAGAATATGCTAAAGTTTTTGTAGAAATAAATGATTACAAAAAACAAAAAGAAGAAAAATTAAGAAAACTTGCAGATAAAATGGCAAATAACGTTATTAAGTTTAGAAAACCAATTAGACTTGAACCAATGTCTGCTTATGAAAGACTTATAATTCATACTGAGCTTGCTTCTAGAGATGATGTTGAAACTGAAAGTATAGGAGAAGAGCCAAGAAGAAGAGTAGTAATTAAGAAAAAATATAATTAATAAATAGTGAAAGTCAGCATTTTATGCTGGCTTTTAAAAAGAAAAGGAGGATTTGTTATGTCAACAGATACTATAGCTGCTATTGCAACCGCACTTTCGAATAGTGGGATAAGCATAATTAGAATTAGTGGAAAAGATAGCTTAGATATAATTAGTAGAATTTTTAAAACTAAATCTAAATTAGAACCAAATAAAATAGTATATGGTAAAATATATAAGGATGATGATATTCTAGACACTGTATTAGTTTCATATTTTAAAGCTCCAAAATCATATACAGGAGAAGATATTTGTGAAATTAATTGTCATGGTGGAAATGAAATAACACGTGAAATTTTAGAATTAGTTTTAGAAAATGGTGCAAGACTTGCAACTCCTGGAGAATTTTCTAAAAGAGCTTTTATTAATGGCAAAATGGATTTAGCTCAATCAGAAGCTGTTATAAACCTTATAAATGCTAAAACTAAGACTGAAAGTAGAGTGGCATCAAAACAATTAGAAGGTAATTTGTCAAACAAGATAAAAGAGTTAAGAGAAGAGTTAATTGAGTTATTAGCACATATAGAAGTAAGTGTTGATTACCCAGAATATGATTATGATGAAGTTGATCCAGAAAATGTAAAAGTATTACTTAATAAAAAGATTGAAGAGATAAATAACATACTTTCTACATATGAGCAAGGAAGAATTTTAAAAGAAGGTATTAATGTTGCTATACTTGGAAAACCAAATGTTGGTAAATCTTCACTTCTTAATAAACTTGCTGATTATGATAAAGCTATTGTAACTGATATTCCAGGTACAACAAGAGATATAGTTGAGGAAACTATAAATATTGGTGATGTTGTTTTAAATATTTCTGATACAGCAGGTATAAGAGAAACAGAAGATATAGTAGAAAAAATAGGTGTGGAAAAAACTTTAAAAAAATTAGAAGAAGTTGATCTTGTAATATATCTTTTTAATGCTGAAGAGGGAATGGATGAAAAAGATTTTGATGTGCTTTCTAAAATCCAAAATAAAGGAATAAAATTGGTTGTAGTGATAAATAAGATGGATAAAGTAGAAAAATCGATTTTTGACACTTTTCTGAGCAAATTAGAATATATTGACCATGTTATACCAATGTCTATAATAAATAATGAGGGTATATCAGAATTAAAGAAGACTATATTAAAAATTTTCAATAAGAATGATTTAGATTTTGAACATGAATTAATAATAACAAATATTAGACATAAAGATTTACTTAAGAAATCTGTCGAATTATTAGAGCAAGCAAAGAATGCTATAGAACTTTCTGAACCGATTGACATAATATCTATTCACGTGAAAAATGCGACTAAATCTTTAGGTGAAATAATTGGTGCCGATGTATCTATAGATGTTGTAAATAAAATATTTGAAAAATTTTGTTTAGGAAAGTAGGTGAACATATGGAAAATAAAGATTATTGTTTAGGAGATTATGATGTAATAGTAATTGGAGCTGGACATGCTGGTTGTGAGGCTGCCTTAGCTAGTGCAAGACTTGGAAAAAAGACAGCTGCTTTTGTTATTAATCTTGATACTCTTGCAAATATGCCTTGTAATCCTAGTATTGGTGGAACTTCAAAAGGGCATCTTGTAAGAGAAATTGATGCACTAGGTGGAGAAATGGCAAAAAATGCTGATAAAACATTTATCCAATCAAAAATGCTTAACATCTCAAAAGGTCCTGCAGTTCATTCTTTAAGAGTTCAATCTGATAGAAAAATGTATCATATTGAAATGAAAAAAACTATGGAAAATCAAAATAATCTTGATGTTTATCAAGCAGAAATTGTGAAAATATTAGTTGAAAATGGCAAAGTAATAGGAGTAAAAACAAAAATAGGTGCGACCTTTCATGCTAAAGCTGTAATTGTAGCTACAGGTACATATTTAAAAGGAAAAGTTATTATTGGTGAAGTCTCATATGAAAGTGGACCAGATGGAGTATTCCCAGCAAATGATTTATCACAGAGTTTATTAGATATAGGTATTGAGCTTAGAAGATTTAAGACTGGAACTCCAGCAAGAATAAATGTAAATACAATGGATTTATCCAAAACAGAAGAACAAAAAGGTGATGAAAAAATAATACCATTTTCTTTTGAAAACGAAGAAAATGAAGAAATAAAAAACAAAAAACAAGTATCTTGTTATCTTACATATACTACTTCAAAAACTCATGAAATTATAAATAATAATTTACATAGATCACCTATATATAGTGGAAAAATACATGGTATTGGACCTAGATATTGTCCTTCAATAGAAGATAAAGTAGTACGTTTCAGTGATAAACCAAGACATCAGTTATTTATTGAACCTCTGGGTGAAAAAACTTCAGAAATGTACATACAAGGTATGTCATCATCTATGCCAGAGGAAATACAAATACAGATGTATAGAAGTGTTCCAGGTTTAGAAAATTCGAAAATGATGAGACCAGCTTACGCTATTGAATATGATTGCATTGATTCTACTAATCTAGCTTTAAGCCTAGAATATAAAGGAATAGATGGATTATTTTTTGCTGGGCAAGTTAATGGGAGTTCTGGTTACGAGGAAGCAGCAGCTCAAGGTTTGATGGCTGGTATTAATGCTAGTAGAAAAATAGATAATAAAGAACCAATTATTTTAGATAGATCTGAAGCATATATTGGTGTTTTAATTGATGATTTAGTTACTAAAGGTACAAATGAACCGTATAGAATGATGACATCAAGATCAGAATACAGACTAATGTTAAGACAAGATAATGCTGATTTACGTTTAACTGAATTAGGACATGATATAGGTTTAATAAGTGACGAAAGATATAATAAATTCTTAGATAAAAAAGTTAAGATAGAAAAAGAAATTGAAAGGTTAAAAACAACTGTAGTTAAGCCTACTGATGAAGTTAATAAATTACTTGAATCACTTGGAAGTTCTAAGATTACTACAGGAGTTAAATTGTCTGAATTATTAAAAAGAAGTGAGTTAAATTATGAAAATTTAACTAGTATAGATATTGATAGACCTAAACTATTAGATTCAATATACGAAGAGGCACAAATAGAGATTAAATATGAAGGATATATTAAAATGCAATTAGAGCAGATTGATGAATTTAAAAAGCTTGAAAATAAAAAACTAAGTGAAGAAATTGATTATGAACAAATAAAGGGACTTAGTTTAGAAGCAAGGCAGAAATTAAATAAACAAAAGCCTTTATCAGTAGGTCAAGCGTCAAGAATTTCTGGTGTTTCTCCGGCTGATATTTCGGTTTTATTGATATTTTTGAGTCAGAATAAACAATAAAGGAGTTTTCATATGAAAAATGATTATATTGAAAAATATGGCTTTAAAATGGTATTAAAACAAGAAGCTGATAAAGTAGGAATAGACTTAACTGATGAAATGCTGCAAAAGTTTGAAAAATATAAAGATTTACTAATCGAATGGAATCAAAAGATGAATTTAACTAGTATTACTGAAGATTATGAAGTTATAATGAAACATTATATAGATTGTTTAGAAATAGTAAAATATATTCCAGATGGTAGTAATATAATAGATGTAGGAACTGGAGCAGGGTTTCCGGGTATAGTAATATCAATATATTTTAATAATAAAGTAAAAATTACATTACTTGATGCTTTAAATAAAAGATTAATATTTTTAAAAGAAGTTATAAAGGAATTAAATTTAAAAAATATTGAAATAGTGCATGGCAGAGCAGAAGAATTAGCAAATAAAGAAGAGTATAGACAGCAGTATGATATAGTTGTATCAAGGGCTGTATCAAATCTATCTACTTTACTTGAATATGATAGTGGATATATAAAAGTAGGCGGAAAGTGTTTATTTTTAAAAGGAGATAGTGTTAATATTGAGATAGACGAGGCAAAAAAAGCTTTTGATATTTTAAAATGTAGTGTTAGTAATTTATATAAATATACTTATGTAGTAAATAACGAAAAATATAATAGATACATACTAGAAATTTTAAAAAACAGTAACACACCTAAAAATTATCCTAGAAATAATGGCCAGATAAAAAAGAATCCGCTTAAATGACATAAAAATATATAAAAAGAAGAAGAAAAATGCTAAATTTGTATTTTTCTCTTTTTTTTTGTATGAAAATATTATATAATAGAAGGCGAGGTGACATTATGGCAAAGGTAATATCAATTGCTAATCAAAAAGGTGGTGTAGGAAAGACCACTACAGCAGTTAATTTAAGTACTTGTATAGCACAAAAAGGAAAAAGAGTATTATTAGTAGATATAGATCCTCAGGGAAATGCAACAAGCGGTCTTGGAATTGAAGCACATGATAACAAATCTATTTATAATGTTATAATTGATGAAATAGATATGAAGGAAACTATACAACCAACAATGGTAAAAAAATTAGATGTTTGTCCAGCAAATATAGACTTAGCAGGTGCTGAAGTTGAACTTGTTTCAATGGTTTCAAGAGAAACTAGATTAAAGAGTGCTATTGACACAATAAAAGATGATTATGACTATATTTTTATAGATTGTCCACCATCTTTAGGATTAATAACACTTAATGCATTCACGGCTTCAAACAGTGTGTTAGTACCAATACAATGTGAGTATTATGCATTAGAAGGATTAGGACAACTTATAAACACTATAAAATTAGTACAAAAGCATTTAAATAAAGATTTAGAAGTAGAAGGCGTAGTTTTGACTATGTATGATGCTAGAACTAATTTATCATTACAAGTAGCAAATGAAGTAGAAAAATATTTTGGCAATAAAGTTTTTCAAACTATTATACCAAGAAATATTCGCTTAAGTGAGGCTCCAAGTCATGGTTTACCAATAACTTTATACGATAATGATTCTAAAGGAGCAGAAACATATAAAAAGCTAGCTAAAGAGCTGTTAAAATCAAATGAAAAGGGTGTGTAATTTATGCAAAAAGAAAAGAAAGGTCTTGGAAGAGGATTAAATGTTTTCTTTGGTGAAGATACTGAAGTAATTGAAGAAATAGCAAAGCCACAAAAGAAGAAAGCTCATAAAGAAATTGAAAAAGTTGTTGAATTAAATATAACTGAAATAGAACCAATGTTAAATCAACCAAGAAAAATTTTTGATAAAGAAAAATTAGAAGAATTAACCAATTCTATAAAAGAAAATGGAGTAATACAACCAATATTAGTTGTAAAAGATGAAAATGGCTATACTATTGTAGCTGGGGAAAGACGTTGGCGTGCTGCAAAAAAAGCTGGATTAAAAGAAATACCAGCAATTATAAAAGATTATACCGATACTAAGAAAAAACAAGTAGCATTAATTGAAAATATACAAAGAGAAGACTTAAATATAATTGAAATTGCAAGAGCATTGAAAGAATTAATGGAAATAGATGGCTATTCACAAAGTGAAGTTGCTAAAGTAACAGGTAAAAGTGTACCAGCTGTATCTAATATTATGAGATTATTAAAACTTCCAGATAAGATTTTAGATTATATATTACAAGGAAAACTAGTTGAAGGACAAGCAAGAGCTTTACTTGCAATAAACGATGAGAAGAAACAAATTGAAATTGCTGATAAAATTATAGAAAAAAGACTTACTGTAAGAGAAGTAGAAAAGCTAATATATGGTGCAGAAGAATATGAAAGAAAGCAAAATAAAAAACAGCCTAAAACTGTATATTATCAAAAATTAGAGGAAAAACTAAAAGATTATTTTGGTTATAAAGTAAAGATTGACTCTAACAAAAAACATCAAAAACTTGTAATCGAATATAATGATGAAGAAGGATTAGAAAGTTTACTTTCTAAATTAAATATAAAAATGTAGGTGAATCATGAACTGTGAAAAAACTGCTAGAGCTATAATTGAAGTAGAAAAGGATGCTGAAAAATATATAGTTTCTATAAAAAGAACAAAATATAAGAATGGAAATATAGACAAGGTTTATTATACATTTCCTGGTGGTCATATAGAAAATGGTGAGTCAAGTGAGGATACAGTAATACGTGAAGTATATGAAGAATTAAGTGTTGAAATTGACATAACTAAAGAGATTGCCAATATATTCAATTCGGATATAAAAAGACAAGAAATATTTTATATATGTTCATTAAAATCAGGAGTAATTAAACCAGGTAATGGGCCTGAATGGACAAATCCAGATGTAGAAAAGTATGGAGACTATGAAATTGTTTATATAAAGTGTAATGAATTAGAACAATATAATTTATTGCCATCAGAAATTAAAAATTTGTTAATAAAGAAATATATTTTAGATACTTAATATTATTAAATTTACTAAAAAGTATTGACAAATGAAAAAAAACTGGTATAATAATTATTGTACCTAGTACGGAAGAGTGTCCGAGTGGTTTAAGGAGTCAGTCTTGAAAACTGATGATGTCGCAAGGCACCGTGGGTTCGAATCCTACCTCTTCCGCCAATAAATATATTTTTTGAAAGAAAGTATTAAATTTTTAATATTTTCTTTTTTTAATTGTAATTATAGAGATTAACACGGATATTAGAAACTCTATAATATTTAAAATGATTATGCAAGATAAGACAATAAGTAAAAAATAAGGTTATACAAACTATAAAAGATAAGCATGAAAAAATAGACCAAAAAATGAAATAAATATAGAAAAAAAGAAGCTGATTTTGCTGAAGCATTATGGTAAAATTATTTTAAATACCATCGACATATTTCGACACTACTTTTTGACAATATAAGCTATAATACAATTATAATGTAAAGGAGAGTTTTGTATGAAGTGTCAGAAATGTGGAAGTGAAGATTTAGAAGTTATAAGTGATGTAAAAGGAAAAGGAGCTAGTTTTTGGAAATTATGTTTTTGTGGTTTATTAGGACTTTGTGGAACTGGGAAAACTAGGACAACACATTATTGGGTGTGTAAAAAATGTGGAAACAAATTCAAAATGTAAATAAAGATAAATTATGGATAAAATCTATGATTTGGTTTGATAAGTACTGGGGATGTCATCAGTTACCAGAGAGAAGCTTCTTTTTTAAGGGATACCAGTTACCTATTTGTGCGAGATGCTTAGGTATAATTTTAGGGTATATTTTATGCATTTTTTTATTAATATTCAATTGTAAGTTAAATATGTATTTATTATTTTTACTTATACTCACTACATTAATAGATTGGTCTTTACAATTTTTTAATATATTAAGTTCTAATAACATACGAAGATTAGTAACAGGTATTTTAGGTGGGATAGGATTAATGGGAATATATGTTTACATAGTTATTAAATTGTTTGATTTATTTAAAAATATTTTGCAGAGTTAAAAGACAATTATAAACATTATATAATTTAAAAAAACATAGAAGAAATATAAAGAAAGATATAAAAAATATGGTGAATTTAAATCCATTCACCATATTTTTTTATATATATCTTTTTAACGAATAAAGCTATAATACAGTATAATATAGTAACAAATAAAATTAGAGCTATATATTCAAAAGTAAGAGGAATTAATCCAATCATTTTTCCAAGGAAAGTGAAAGGTACTATAATGCCAGCTAATATTAATATAATTGAAGAAAAATATACAGGTTTACTAGCATTACTTTGTATAAATGGTAATTTTGCAGTTCTTATAATATGTAGACCTATTAAATTAGAAACTATGCTATAAGTAAAACTAATAGTTTGGAATGTTGCAACGTCTCTTACTTTAAATATAAACCATAATGTAGAATATACTATTAAATCAAAAACTGCACTAAAAGGACCCATAAAGAATATGAATTGTTTTAATTTTTTTATTGAAAGTTTCTTAGGCTTCTTTAAAGTTTCGCTATCAACATTATCAAATGGTAATGTCATTTGTCCAAAATCATATAAAAGACCTTCAAACAATAGTTGTATTGGAGTTTCTGGTAAAAAAGGTAAGAAAATACTAGCTATAATTATAGAAATTACTTCTCCAAAATTAAAACTTGTTGCAAGTTTTATATATTTCATTAAGTTTGTAAAAGTTCTTCTTCCTTCTGTTACACCATCAAGTAAAACATTTAAATCTTTTTGAAGTAATATAATATCTGCGGAATCTTTAGCAACATCAACAGCTGTATCTACTGAAATACCAACATCAGAATTAGTAAGTGATGGGCTATCATTGATACCATCTCCCATATATCCTACTGTATTACCATTTAATTTTAAAAGACGTATAATTCTAGCTTTTTGAATAGGAGAAAGTTTTGCAAATATATTATTTTTCTTTATAACTCTTAATGCGGCAAAATCTGATAATTTATCAAGTTCATTACCTAGAATTATTTTTTTAGATACTATGCCCACTTTATCACAAATACATTTTGTAACTTCAGCATTATCACCTGTAAGAACAATGACTCTTATACCAGAACGATTTAATTTTTCTATAGATTCTTTTGCAGTTTCTTTTGGTGGATCTAAAAATCCAATAAACCCTAGTAATATCATATTACTTTCATCTTCTATAGTAAAGGTATTTTTATCATTTATATCATTTTTTTGGCATACAGCCACAACTCTTAGCCCATTTTTATTTAAGTCTTTACTTATTTTTAAAATATTTTCTTTTATTTCTTTTGTAATATTGCTAACTTTTCCTTTATAATCTACCATAGTACAAATATTAAGTATTTCTTCTACAGCACCTTTAGTAATTAATTGCTTTTTATTTCCATCACTTACAATTACTGAAAGTCTTCTACGTGAAAAATCAAAAGGAATCTCATCTATTTTTTTATATATTGACTTAAATTTATCCATTTCATTTAATAGTCCTCTTTTTATAACTGCTTCGTCAATATTACTTTTTAGACCTGTTTGAAAAAAGGAATTTAAGAAAACGTGTTTTAATACACGTATATCCTGTTCACCGTTAATATTTAAATATTTCTCCAATACAATTTTATCCTCTGTAAGCGTTCCAGTTTTATCAGTACAAAGTATGTTCATCGCACCAAAATTTTCAATTGCATCTAATTTTTTTACTATTGTCTTTTTTTTGGACATTCTAACTGCACCTTTAGATAGACTAGAAGATAGAATAACAGGAAGTAAAAGAGGAGTTATACAGATTGCTATTGCTACAGAGAATGTAAAAGCTGTAACAATATCATGTTTAAAAATGTTAAGTAAAAATACAATAGGAATTATAATTAACATTAATTTAATAAGAAGCTTACTTACATTTTCTATTCCTTTTTGAAATGCTGTTTTTGGTTTTCCTAAAGTAAGAGTATGTGCTATTTTACCAAAGTAAGTATCATCGCCTGTTTTTATTACAACACCTTTTGCACTGCCAGATATTACATTTGTTCCCATAAAACATATTGTGTCTAAATCTGAAATACTATCTATATCTTCTGCTTTTAAACTTGAATTTACTTCTTTTTTTATACTTTCTGATTCACCAGTTAAAGAAGATTGGCTTACATATAAATCTTTTGATTCTATTATTCTAAGGTCAGCTGGTATTAAGCTTCCAGCAGATAGAACAACTATATCGTTTATAGTAATATCTGCTATAGGGACTTTTATTTCTTTTCCACTACGTATTACAGTTGTACTAGTAGCAACTATTTCTTTTAATTTTTGAGCTGCTTTATTAGAACGATATTCTTCAAAAAATTCTAAAAGCGTACTAGCAGTAATAAGAATTAAAATAACGATTATATTTGCATAACTAGGAGGAGTTTGTAAATATATATCTGTATAACATAGTATGCAAACTATACCAAGTAAAATAGAGTTAAATGGTGTAAAAAGACTTTCAAACAAATAATTATACCATTTCTTTTCTTTTGCTTGTTTTATTTGATTTTTGCCATATTGTTTTTGATTTTTTATAACATTTTCTTTAGAAAGACCATTTATATTAATATTATACGATTTTAAAAACTCATCTTTTTCCAAAATACACTGTTTTTCATAAAGTTCTTTAACATCTACTTCATCTTTATCATTTGTCAAAAATATCATCTCCAATCACATATATTAATTATATCACTAATTTATATATATGAAACCATAAAACACAAAAAAATTAAAAAATTTTTTTAAAAGATTAAATATTAATTTCAATTCTTTTATTAGGTAATATTAAAAATATGAGTTATATATAGAAATATAAACGAAAAATAAAGCAATTTTAATCATAAATTTTCGAAAAATACATCAAATTATATTGACATATAATTTCTTTATGCTATAATGTAAAAGTAACATATGGAGAAGTACCCAAGTGGTGAAGGGGACAGTTTGCTAAACTGTTAGGTTTCATTAGAGGCGCGAGGGTTCGAACCCCTCCTTCTCCGCCATAAATATATTTATCGAAAGGAAATGTGATCTATACATTTCCTTTTTTTTATTGAAAAAATTTTTTGATAATATTACTAAAAAGCAATATTTATCAAGCAAAAGTTTACATATTTTATTGAAATAAATAATTAATTATAGTATAATATAAAAGAGAGTATCTAAGTATAGGTGAATTATGAATAAAGATATTATAAAAGAAATTGAAAATGTAGATTTAAAAATAAGTAATCTAAAAAAAGATATAAATAATATTTTAGAATGTGATGAAATCATATATAAATTGTTATATGAAAAAGCAGATGAAAAAGAAAAAATTGAAAGATTAAAAAGTATATGTGATTTTAGTTTCAATTATTTATATAACTATAAAATGCGACTTGGAATAATGTATTTAACTGGCATAGGTGTAAAACAAGATATTGATTTGGCAGAGAAATATTTACTAGAAGATGGTAATACTATAATGTCAGATATTGCATTAGGATATATCTATTTTAATGAAAAGTTTAAAAAACAAGACTACATAAAGGCATGTAAATATTTTAATAGACCAGTAAAAGCAGGTTATATAAAAGATGTTATATTCTATTACGACTTATGTGAAAAAGCTCAAGGTTCAAAGTACAATGTACAATATGCTTGCAGTATATTAAAAGGTGTGATTGACACAAATAAAGAAGCATGTTTTAAATATGCAGTTGCACTAAAAAGAGGAATGATAGAAGATACAGTAGATGTTGAAAAACTATTAAAGGAAGCTGTAGATGCTAATATTAATGGTGCGTTATATGAATATGTAGATACACTAAAAGGAAAGTACGGAATAACAACAGAAGTTGTAAGACTATTAGAAGATGATGTAAAAAATGAAAACATCAATTCAATGTACGAGCTTGCAACAATATATTTAAATAATAAAGACTATTATAATATAGAAAAAGCAATAAATTTATATGAAAAATGTGTAGATAAATCACATCCATATTCAATGCTTGAATTAGGTAAGATATATTCAAATGAAAAATATGGGAGACTAGATATAAAAAAGGCGAAAGATTATTTTAATATGGCTATAAAAAATGGTGTATTAGTAGCAGAAATGGAACTAATGAAGTTAGAAAAGAAATACAAGTAAAAAGGAGAAAATTATATGAGTATTAAAGATGAAATTATAAAAATAGCGATGGTAGGAATATCTGGAACAGGTAAGAGTTCATTTATTTCTAGTTTAAATCAAAAATTTATAATATCTTCTACAAATGGAATAACAATACTTCCAAGAAAAGAAGAACAAAATGAATTCTTTTCTGTAGGAGAACTTTCAAATTATTCAGTAAATAATGAAATTGGAACGGATAGAACAACAATATATAAACTAAAATTAAAAGTAGATACAGATATAGTATGTAATTTTGACTTTATAGATTATAGAGGCGGAATACTAGATGATATGTTTAAACAAAACAAAAATAAAGAAGAAGTAGAAATAACCAAAGAATATATTAGAAATAGTGATGCTATTTTAGTTATGGTAGACTCTGTAATGCTTAGTAAATACGATGAAAATAAAAGAAAAATAGCAACAGGAGCAGATAAAATTAACCCATTATTTAACATATTTGAAGATGAACTTTCAAATAGAGGTATGTCTCTTTTATTATTACTTTCAAAATCTGATAGCAGTGCAATAAATCCAGAAGATAAAGCAAATAATTATACTTTGCTTGCAAATAAAGCACTTACTACTTTTAATATAGTATATGAATGTGCAAAAAGACAGATAGAAAATAATTGGAATTTTGGAATACTACCAATTACTTCTATGGGAGAAGGAAATTCTATAACTACAGAAGTAGTAAATAAAAATATAGATGACACTATAAATAGTTTACCTGTATCTTATGTATCAAAGTTAAAAAAAGGTGCATATCCAACATCTAAAAATATTGATGTCGCTTTGTTATATAGTATAATAGGAGCATTAAAATCAAAGGTTAAAAGATATAAAAGTGAAATACAAATTTTTGAAAATACTTTAAAAAAGTTAGAACTTGAAAAAGATAGAAATAAAAGTATAATAAGCTTTGGTAAAAAAGCAAAGGTTAAAGAGGAACTAGATTCTAAAATAAAAATTTTAAAAGAAAAGATAAATGTTGATAAAAAAGAAGAAGAAAAAATAAAAGAAGATATAGATAAGATATTACAAAAAGTAAATGTAGAGGATGAAATATTATTTAGCTTTTAAAAAGAGGGTGAGTATATGAACTTAGATATATTATTAAAAACAAGGAATTATACAAATGACTATTCTTGGTTTTTTATACCAAACTATATATCACAAGATACATTAAAAAATATAGATGATTTTATAGGTAATATATATAATAATACATCATTTAGAAATAGCATAAAAAAAGATGGGAAAAATTATATATATACAATACTAGATAAAGAATATGTAATCGTATCTAGGTTTGCATATTCAGAAAAATTAGATATAGCTGGTAGAAATATATATGCCTATGAGGGTATTTGTTTAAAAAAAGATGATTTTTTGCTAAATAGTAAAAAAATAATAAACATACTAAAAAATAGTGAAAAGTTACTAAGAGATATTTTTGTAACTGATGATATGGTAGCTTTTGAAAATACTAAAACTATTGATATGATAGAATTATTAAATTTAACAAACATAAAAAGCTTAAAAGAAATGTTAAATGATAATCCATATAAATATCTAGAATATAGAGTAAAAAACACGTTAGATAATGCAACTTTTGTTATAGTAGATAGTGAGTATAATTTAGATGATACAAATGTTAATGAAATAATATATTTAAATAAAGATGATTATAAAATACCAGATGAAGTAAAATACGATGAAAAAAGCAAAATAGATAATAATGATGTAGATATAAAGGTAAAAGATATAATAAACTTTTTTAATAAAGAATTAGTATACAATATAAAAGAAAGTAATAATGAGCTTTACTTTGTTTGTATTTTTGATTTGTATAAAGGAAAAAAAGCATATGAATATAAGATAAAACTTGTAAATTTTAATAATAAAAATCAAGTGTTATTTGAAACTTTACCAAAAGAAGTATCATTATATGGTATTTCAACTGGTAATATAAAAGATTTATTAAATGACTTTATAAATCATATTTTAACATATGGGTTTTCTAAAGAAGAAGGATTACTTTTAAAATATGAAGGAAGTAATATTGATAAAGTTTTAAAGGATACTATAATTATAAAACAAAGATGTAATATAGAAATTAGAAAAAATGAAATCTATGCAATACCTCCTATTTTAAAAGTAGTATCACAATATAAAATGTTAAAGCAAAATTATAATATTAAAAATAAAAAGGCAAATTATAAATTAAAGAATTTTCAGGATGAACTTGTAAATGTAAAATCTAATAATATTTTTTCTAATTTATTTAGCAAAAAAAATGTAAGCAAGAATGTAGTACTAAGATATAAATCGAAAAAATGGACTGATATAGTATATTAGACTGTATTATTAAAGGTTGGGGTAAAATGGAATTTGAGTATGTAATAGATTTGCAAAAGTTAGAAGAAAGCAAAAAGAAAAATATAGATACATATAACTCATTAAAAGAAGAAAAAGAAAAGCTAGAAGAGGCTATTTTAAAAGAAAGAAAGCTAGAATATGAAAAAAAAGAAAAGAAGTTAGAAGAATTTGTAAACGAAGCTTTAAAAAATTATAAAGAGGATTTTAATAAGGAAAAAGAGGTAATAGTAAATAGAATGAAAACAAAAGTTGCAAAAAGGATAAATGAACTTTTTGTATTAGATTTAGAAGGAAATACAAATCTTATAAATTCAAAAGAAAGACTAGAAAAGCTGCTACAAGAAGAAAAGGTAAGAGTAGATAAATATAATAATGAGTTAGATAATATATATAGCAAAAGAAAAGAAATATTTGAAAGGTTAAATAAATTGGAAAATTATAAAAGTTTAAAAGAAGATGATTATAAAAAAGTAAGTTCTGAAAAAATAGAAAAGCTTAATAAAAGCTTAGAAGATATTAACAAAAAAATAAATAATTTTTGGAATGTAAATAAGTTAATATCAGATGAAGAATACGCTAAAGTAGAAGATATATTTAATAAAAACCCACAAAATAGAAATACTTTTAATAAAAAAATAGATATAATTAATATAACAAAAAAAGAATATATTGATGAAGAAAATAATATAAAGCTTAGTATTCCTATTATAAAAAGAAAAGATAACTTTAGTACTATATTTACTTTAAATGATGAAAATTCTATAGAAGATTTTAAAAGATATATAACAACCTATGTAATAAGAATGCTTTTTGCACTAAATGTAGAAGATGTAAAAGTAAACATTGTTGATGTAAAAGAAAATGGACTATTTTTTGATAACTTAATAGAGCTTGCAAATAAACTTCCAAAATACATAAATAGTAATGTTATATTTGATGAAAATGGTGTAACAAAATTACTTCAAGATTTAAATAACTTATTGTTATATAGAACTAAAGTTATAAATAAAAATGATATATATGAGTATAATAACACTGCAGATAAAAAAGAAGAGATAAAGATTTATGTTATAAATAATTATGAAAGAGTATTTAAAGATGATGTTAAACTATTTGAAAATTTATTAAAACTTGGAAGTAAATATGGAATATATTTGCTACTTGTAAGTGATATAGATATTAAATTTGACTCATACAGTGTACTTGTAAATACGCTTCACAAAAAATCGTTTAAATTCAGCGATTATACTTTATTTGATAAGTGTTATGAAAATGAGATAGAAAATATAAAGAAAGTAATAATATTATCTTGTAATTTATCAAGAATTAAGATAGCAAAAAACACATCATATATTTATCCTAAAAATAGTTTTTTAAATGACGAAGAAAACTTAAAGAATAGAGAAAATAGCAATAAAAAATCAGAAAAATTAATAAAACTATATTATGATAAGACAGCACTAAATAATTTAATTACTAATTTTTCTAGACATTGTGAATATATAGAGGAAGAAAATAAGAAAAAAGAGCAGTTAAATGTAGACGAATTAATAGCTAAAATTCCAAGAAATCAAAATACTATAGAAGGAATAAAAATACCTATTGGTGTTAACGCAAAAGGTGAATTTGAATATATAGAGTTTTCAGATAAAGTAGTAGATGCTTTACTTACTGGTATAACAGGTTCAGGTAAATCAAGTCTATATCAATATTTATTACTTAATGGGTTATATATGTATGATAAAGATGAACTAGAAATATATATATTAGATTTAAAAGAAGGAATAGAGTTTTCAACTTATGCAAATTATTATATTCCAAATATAAAATGGATTTATGGAAATAGAAGTAATAGTGTAGAAATATTAGCACACTTGTCAGATGAAATTACAAGAAGAAGTATACTTTTTAATAATGAAAAAAATGTAAGAAAAATTGATGAATACAAAAAGTTAGGGAAAAAAATGCCAAGAATATTATTACTTGTAGATGAATTTCAAATGATACTTGGAGATGCAAATACTTCAAATGAACTTGCAAAATCATATTTATCACGAATAATAACACAAGGAAGAGCTGAGGGAATACATGTAATAATTTGTTCTCAAAATTTAGATGCAAGAAGTGGCCTTACAGAAGATATAAAAACTCAGCTTACAACAAGAATAGTATTAAGAAGTGCAGAAAATTCAGCAGATATTGCACTATCTTCTGGAAATACAGAAGATAGTAGTATGAGTAATAAGTATATGTTAATGAAAGATATAGTTAACTTACCTACTGGTAAAGGTATAATAAATAGTAAAGCTGGTGTTATTGCGTATAATAGATTTTTTAGATTTCCAAATGTTACATCTAATATTCTTACAAAACATTTAGAGATACTTTCTAAAGAAAATAAAAATAAAGGGGTAATGGAAAAACCAAATTTAGTTACTGCAATTGAAAATAATATCAGTCAAATAGAAAATGTATATTTTAAAGAAAAATTAAACTTAAATAAAAATCCAGTTGCGATACTTGGAAAGTATATGAGAATTGAAAAACCTGCTATAAAGATAGAGTTTGAGAAAGAAAAAAATTCAAATGTATTAGTTTGTACTAAATCTTTAATAAAATTAAATGATATATTAGAAAGTTTTTTTACTTCTCTTGCAATTTGGAATAAATATAATAGAAATAAAATAAAAGTAACAATATTTGATTTTTATAGTATTTCAAAAGATATAGTAAATAAGTATATAGAAGTAGAAGATAATAATTTTATAGAATTAGTAAAGTACCAAGATAATATAGAAACTCTAACGGAAAAACTAGATAGTATAATATCATCTTCAAAAAATAATATAATTAATCTTGTAATGATAAATAGAATTGATATGTATAAAGAGTATTATGATAATGTTTATAGTTTACCTTCTGAAATAGAGGACTTTATGACTAAACTTACTGATATGTATAATAAAGGATTTAACAATAATATAGCTATGTTTAGTATAACAAATGGTGGAAATGATGGTATTGAAAAGACTATGAATGAAAATTCAAAATTCTATTTTTATGAAAACGATACAATATTTAATGAATATTATTCAGGTCTTCTCAATAAAAAATTTACTATATTATATAAAGATATGGACGAAATGCCAAATTCGTCTGTTGAAGTATATTTATATGAAAATAAAAATTAAAAAATAGGAGGGATTTTATGGCAAACAGTAATATCAATATTTTAGATGTTGAAAAAGTTGAAAAAACAATATCAAAGTTAGAATCTTTAAATGAAAGTATAGATGGCTATGCAAAAGTTTTAAGAAGTGAAACAAATAAGATGTCAAATTACTGGAAAGATAATAAATATAAAGAGATTAAAGAAAAATTTGAAGATGATGCAAGAATATTAAATAATATTAAGAAAAATTCTACTTCAATTATAACAAAAATGAAGGGACAAATAGGTGAGGCAAAACAAATCCTAAATGTAAAAATATAGGAGGAAAAATAATGGGACAAAGAGTAATAAATGATAAAAAAGAATTGGACGCTTCAGCTGCAAGTATTGGAAAAATAATAAAAAGTTTAGAAGAATGTGAGACACAGTTAAAATCAGTTATAAGAGATTTAGAAGAAAATTGGAAAGATAGTATCTTTGAATCAGATAAAAAAGAACTAATTAGTGCACAAAGAAGCTTAGAGTCTAAAAAAGAAGAAATAAAACAAAAATTAAGTTCTCTTAAGATAATTTCAGGTATGATACAAAATTATCTTAGTAAATAATTTGGAGGTATTTTTTTGGAAGAAGAGAATATAGTAGCAAATAATAATGTTAAAAAAGATGAAATAAATACGTATATTGATATGACCTGGAGTGATATTAAGGGAGAATTTGATGATATAAAGTCTAAAAAATTTGAAGATGAGTATTTAGCCTATCTTAAGGAAAAAGCATTGCAAATAGCAGAAATTTCTCCTAAAATTGATGCTAAACTTAGTGTATTAGAAGAATATATTGCAGAAAATATGTATAAGTAAAGGAGATGAGTGCCATAAATAGCAGTAAAGCAAATTCAAGTGTTCAGGCATTAGCAAATAGTGCAAAGATGCTAGATAATATTAATTTATTATTAAATGAAAGAAAAGTATATTATCATAATAGATTTAATGGCATAAAAACATCTTTATATAATGCAATTAAAAGATATAATATATACATTGCACAGCTTAATAACTCTATTATTTATGTAGAAGTACAAGATGAAAATGGAAATAAACATATAGAAAGTCCAAATGCAGAAGAAGTATATGCTAAAATTAATGTGTATAGTAGAAAGATAGATGAATGCTATAACCTACTTTCAAATTATGATGTTATTTACAAAGAATATTATAATAATATTGAAAGGGCTATTAATACTAGTTTAACAAAAATAAAAAATGGAAAAGAATATTTATTAAAACTTGCAAAAGCACAAAATAAATATCTAGAGTATGTTACAGGTAAAAAAGAGGATATATCGTATTTTGAAGAAAATACTAATACAGCAAGTATTAGTAATACTTCTTCTATGTCTAATGCTGAGATTATAGATATGCTAAATAGTGAGGCAACTTCAAGCAATATTGTAGAAACTCATGAATACGCTATGGAGCAATTAAAAATGATGAGTAAAGTTGGTGGCTCTTATGATGAATTAAAAGCTTTGGTTAAGAGTAAAGGCCTTGGATATTTACTTGAAGTACATCACGTACCACCTCGTAGTTCAGCACAGATTATAGAAAAAAGAATAAGTAAAAATATGAATGGAAAAACAGTTATAAAAGATATAAGTCCCGCTATTATAATTACCAAAAAGGACCATATAAAAACAGCAAGTTATGGGAGTTCTAAAACTTCTTTTAAATACCAAAAAATGCAAAAAGAGTTAGTAGAAAGTGGAAATTATACTAAAGCTTATGCTAATGAAATAAAAGATATTAGAACTAATTTTGGTAATAAATATGATAGACAATTAAGACAAGTAGAAGATTATATCGGTATGCTACAAGTAAATGAAAAAATAGATTAGGGAGATAGATATGGAATTTAAAATAGAACCTTTAGTTGGATGTAATTTTTTGTTATTTGGAGAAAAAAGAGAAAATTTAAGAAATATGCTTGATAATAAATATGATAAGAATTTTAAAAGAGAAGATAAGGATTTGTATAACTTTTTTTCACTTGTATTTGAAGATGATAAACTTGCTTGTATAGAATTTTTCCCAAATGAAAAAGTAAAAGTATTCTTTGAGAATATTGATATAAATAATATAAAGTTTAAAGAGGCATATAATCATATAAAAAAATATGATGAAGATATAAAATTAATTAAGTCTTGGAAATTAGCTATTTCCGAAAAACTTGGAATAATAATAACAGGAATAAATGATGAAGAATTTGAAGATGAAAATATAGACTGTTTAAGTGTTATGAAAAAAGGATATATAACTATAGATGAATTAGAAAAGTAATGTAGAAATTTTCTACGTTACTTTTTTTAATATATATATTACTACTAACATAAATAGATGAATATATTTTAATATAAAGAGAAGGTGAATATATAATGGAAACGATAAAAATCACTTTACTTATTACTTTACTTGGAAGTGTTAGTAGCGGTATTGGTGGAATCCTTGCAAGTATATTTAAAGTGAAATCAAAAAATAAAATATCTGCAATGTATGAAATAACAGCAGGAATAATGACAGGTATTGTATGTATAGATATGTTACCAGAAAGTTTTGAAATAGCACCTATTATATATAGTATATTAGGTGTTGCAGTCGGTTTAATTTTAGTGTACATAATTAATTTTATTATTGAAAAAACAAATAATAATAAAAATGTTTCTACTATGTCACTATTTGTAGTAATATCCATGGCGATTCATAATGCAATTGAAGGACTTGCAATCGGAACTGGATTTTCACATTCTTTTTCGCTTGGTTTATCTATATTAATATCAATGTTTTTACACGATATACCAGAAGGTAGACTTACAAGTAGACAGTGCTTGAAAAGAATTTAGAAGATAGAATTTTTTATTGCAAACTAAAGTATATATTATAGAATAATAGAATTTTTAATACATATAAATTAAATAAATATTATTTACTAATAGGTGGAGAATATGAATAAATTATTTAAAATAAATATATGCTTTGATGAAAAATGCGAAAATTTAGAAAATTTAATAGAACATTTAATAATTAATATGTTGGAGAAAAAAGTATATAAAAATTGTAAGATAAATTGAATATTTTTGATTGCTTGAGAATATAAATTCAATTCTATATTTAATATAATTTTAGAAAATTAAATTATCACTCAAGTATGGAAGGTGGTAAAATGCTTGGCCAGACTAAAAGAACAATATATAAAGTAGCTATTTATATAAGATTATCAAAAGAAGATGTAGATAGAGGTTATGATGAGAGTGAAAGTATAAAAAATCAAAGAACATTATTAACAAAATATGTTGAAAATTTAGGCTGGAATTATAAACTTATGGATATATATATTGACCAAGGCTTTACGGGAACAAACTTTAACAGACCAGGTTTCCAACGAATGATAAAAGATATAGAACTTGGAAGAATAAACATGGTTGTAACAAAAGACCTATCTCGTTTAGGCCGTGACTATATAGAAACAGGTGAATATATAGAAAAATGGTTCCCAGAAAAAAATGTTAGATATGTTTCTGTAACTGATGGAATAGACACTTTTTCAAATAACAATGGTAATAATGATATAGCACCTTTTAAATCTATATTAAATGATATGTATTCAAAAGATTTATCGAAAAAAATTAGAACTGCTTTACATACCATGCAAAAAGAAGGAAAATGGGTAGGTGGTAAAATAGCACTCGGATATATGAAAGATCCAAATGATAAAAACAAATTAATTGTTTGTAAGACAGAAGCAAAAATTGTAAAGATGATTTTTAATATGGCAATTTTACGGAAATCAAATAAGCTCAATAAGAGATTACCTAAATAACAATCAAATCCCTACGGCAAGTCAGATTAGATATAATGAAATAACATTTTGGGAGAATAAAACTATAAAAAATATTTTAAAAAACAAAACATATTGTCGGTACTACAGTGCAAAACAAAAGAAGTAGGATAAGTTATAAAAACAGAAAATTAAGACAAAATCCAAAAGAACAGTGGAATATTGTAGAAAACACACATGAACCGATTATTGATAAAAAAACTTTTGATACTGTACAAAAAATGTTAATTACTCAAAATTATAATCAAAATGAAAAAAAGCATAATTTTTTGCTAGATGGGCTATTGATTTGCTATGAATGTAAGCATAAAATAGGTGTAAGACAAAGGAAAAATGGAAGATTGGATATGATATGTAATAATTATCGTAGAAACTCAAAATTAGGACTTTGTACATCGCATGGATTTAATTATGAACAATTAGAAAAGATGGTTTTAGATTATATAAAAAAATTATTTCTACAAATTGATAGCAAAAAAATAGGGTTAAATATAAGAAACAGTATATCAAAATATGATTATGAAAAGATGATAAAGAAAATAGAAGCGGAAATAAAACTAATAAATGATAATATTGATAAAATGTATGTTGATAAACTAAATGGTAATATTAGTGAAGAGATGTATGAAAGATTATTTAATAAATTAAAAGTTAAGATAAAACAAAAAGAAGAGGAATATATTGGGTTAAAAAATGAACAAGGAAATAATTTAAATGATGATATAAAAAGTGTAGAAAAATTGGTAAATGATTTTTTGAAATTAGAAAAGCCAACACCAGAAATGATGAAAGTTCTTATTAATAGAATTGAAGTACATCAAGATAAACAAGTAGATATTACTTTCAATTTTAAAAAATTAAATAATACATATAATAAAAATAAAGTACCAGAATTTCCATTTGAAATGCAACAAAAAATTTCAAAAAAAGTAAATGAACAGTAGACAGGAGTAAGCAAAACTC
>CALXJG010000005.1 GCA_944388565.1 uncultured Clostridia bacterium | reverse complement strand
GTATTAAAACAGAGAGAATAACTAAATTATTCCCTCCTGTTTTGGTGCCTTTTATTTATTTGGCTGTGAATAGTAACTAAATTTACTAAAAAGTAAAGCTTTTTTGAAAAATTCGTTGACTTTTTTTATGTTATTGTGTTATAATACTATAAATATTGTTTCTATTAGAAATTACTATGTAAACTACAATACAAAGGATGGTTGAAATAGTTGAGAAAAATGTTTATAAAAAGTTAATTAAAAGGTGTATAAAAGAGATTCAAATTAGTTATGTTAACTAATTTGGGTTTTTGTCGCCTTTTTAATGTGTATATGTGTGGGGGTATAAAAATGGTTCATGAAGTAATCAATGGAAAAGCAAAAAGAATGAGTTTTTCAAAAATCAAAGAAGTTGTTGATATGCCTGATTTAATAGACATTCAAAAACAATCTTATGAATGGTTTTTAAAGTCTGGACTTAAAGACGTTTTATCTGATGCTTCTCCGATAAGTGATTTCTCTGGTAATTTATTACTAGAATTTGTTGACTATAGATTAGAGGAAGAAACTAAGTACACTATAGAAGAAGCAAAGGAGAGAAATACAACTTATTCATCAAGATTACAAGTACAAGTAAGACTTATCAATCGTGAAACTGGTGAAATCAAAGAGCAAGAAATATTCTTAGGTGATTTACCAATAATGACAGATAATGGTACTTTCTTGATTAATGGAGCAGAAAGGGTTGTTATATCTCAATTAGTACGTTCTCCAGGTGTATATTTTGCTGCAGAAAGGGATAAAGCAGGTAAATTTTTATATGCTGCTACTATTATGCCAAACCGTGGAACTTGGATTGAACTTGAATCAGACTCATCTGATATGTTATACGCTAGAGTAGATAGAACTAGAAAAGTTCCTCTAACAACACTTATACGTGCATTAGGAATTGAGACTGATACTCAAATAATGGAATTATTTGAAGATGATTTATTAAATGAAGTATTATATAAAGATCCAGCTAAAACTCAAGATGAAGCTTTACTTGAAATTTATAAAAAGATTAGACCAGGTGAGCCTCTACATGTTGATGCTGCAAAAAGCTTACTTTTTGGATTATTATATGAGCCGAGAAGATATGATTTAGCAAGAGTTGGTAGATATAAATATAATAGAAAATTAAGTATTGCAAATAGAATCACTGGCGAGATAGCTGCAGAGAATATAGTTAATCCAGAAACCGGAGAAATATTTGTAAATGCTGGAGAAGTAATAAAAGAAGAAGTTGCTGAAGAAATTAAACAAAGTGGTATAAATGTTGTTTATGTAAAAAGAGATGATAAAAAAGTAAAAGTAATTGGTAATAATACAGTTAATATATCAAAATATTTAGGTATGGAGATAGATAAAGAAGTAATAAAAGAGGAAGTATATTTACCAGCACTTAAAGAATTACTTGAAAAATACAAAGATGCGGATGAAAAAACATTAAGAAAACAAATAAAACTAAATAGAGAAAAATTAGTGGTAAAATGTGCTACTTTAGATGATATAATGGCATCAATTAACTATTTCTTAAACTTTAGACATGGTATGGGAAGAGTTGATGACATAGACCATTTAGGAAATAGACGTGTAAGATGCGTTGGTGAGTTATTACAAAATCAATTTAGAATTGGTCTTGCAAGACTTGAAAGAGTTGTACGTGAAAGAATGGCTACTCAAGATCTTGATATTGCTACACCACAAACTCTAATAAATATAAAACCAATAGTAGGTTCAATTAGAGAATTCTTTGGTAGTTCTCAATTATCACAATTCATGGATCAAATCAATCCTCTTGCAGAACTTATACATAAAAGAAAAATATCTGCACTTGGACCTGGTGGTTTATCTAGAGAAAGAGCAGGATTTGAGGTTCGTGACGTTCACCATACACATTATGGAAGACTATGTCCAATTGAATCTCCAGAAGGACCTAACATAGGACTTATATCTTCGCTTTCTACATTTGCAAGAATAAATAGATATGGTTTTATAGAAACACCATATAGAGTAATAGATAAAGAAACAGGAAAAATTACTGATGAAGTTGTTTATTTAACAGCAGAAGATGAGGATAGATATGTTGTTGCTCAAGCAAATGAACCACTTGATGAAGAAAATAGATTCTTAAATAAAAGAGTTAAAGTAAGACATCAAGATGAAATATTTGAAATTGAAAAAGAAAAAGTTGATCTTATGGATGTATCGCCAAAACAACTTGTTTCAGTTGCAACAGCTATGATACCATTCCTTGAAAATGATGATGCTAAACGTGCTCTTATGGGTGCTAATATGCAACGTCAAGCAGTTCCATTAATAAAATCTGAAAGTCCAATTGTTGGAACTGGTATAGAATATAAAGCAGCAGTTGATTCAAGAATAGTTATAACAGCTAAAAATGATGGTGTTGTTTCATATGTTGATTCAAATAAAGTTGTAATTGATACAAAAACAGGAAAAGATGAATATCATCTAATAAAATATCAAAGATCAAACCAAGGTACTTGTATTAACCAAAAACCAATTGTTGTAAAAGGTGAAAAGGTTAAAAAAGGCGATGTTATTGTTGATGGTCCATCAACTGAAAATGGAGAATTAGCATTAGGTAAAAATATCTTAGTAGGCTTTATGACTTGGGAAGGTTATAACTATGAGGATGCCATACTAATTTCTGAAGATTTAGTTAGAGATGATGTCCTTACAACAATACATATTGAAGATTATGATTGTGAAGCTAGAGACACAAAACTTGGACCTGAAGAAATTACAAGAGAAGTTCCAAATGTTGGTGACGATGTATTAAAAGATCTTGATGAAAATGGAATTATTCGTATTGGTGCTGAAGTAAGACCTGGTGATATACTTGTTGGTAAAGTAACTCCTAAGGGTGAGACAGAACTTACTGCAGAAGAAAAATTATTACGTGCAATATTTGGTGAAAAAGCAAGAGAAGTTAGAGATACATCTCTTAGAGTACCACATGGTGAATCTGGTACAGTTGTAAATGTAAAAATATTTACAAGAGAAAATTGTGATGAACTTGCAGCAGGAGTTCATAAAGTAGTTAGAATATATATTGCACAAAAAAGAAAAATTGCTGTTGGTGATAAACTTTCAGGACGTCATGGTAACAAAGGTGTTATATCTAGAATTTTACCAAGAGAAGATATGCCATATTTACCAGATGGTACACCATTACAAATAGTATTAAATCCACTTGGATTACCATCTCGTATGAACGTTGGACAATTACTTGAAACACATTTAGGTTATGTTGCAAAACAACTTGGATGGAAAGTTGCAACTCCAGTATTTGATGGTGCAAAAGAATCTGATATAGTAGAATTATTTAAAAAGCAAGGATTAAATCCTACAGGAAAATTCCCAATTCGTGATGGTAGAACTGGTGAATTACTAGATGCGGAAGTAACAGTTGGTTATATGTATATGTTAAAACTATATCATATGGTTGAAGATAAAATACATGCTCGTTCAATCGGACCATATTCACTTGTTACTCAACAACCACTTGGAGGTAAAGCTCAATTTGGTGGTCAAAGATTTGGTGAGATGGAAGTTTGGGCACTTGAAGCATATGGTGCGTCTTATACTTTACAAGAAATGCTTACAGTAAAATCTGATGATATCGTTGGACGTTTAAAAACATATGAAGCTATTGTTAAAGGTGAAAGTATACCAAAACCAGGTATTCCTGAGTCATTTAGAGTTCTTACAAAAGAACTTCAAAGCTTAGGACTTGACCTTCAAATGTATAGAGAAGATCAAAAACTTGAACTTAGAGAATCAATGGAAGATGATACAGATGGTATTGAGCCAAACTTTGATGAAGACGAAGAATTAGCAGTTACAGATAGTGATTTTGCTGGTATGTCTTTAGAAGATGAAGAGGGCGAAATTATAGATGATGAAGATACATTAGATGAAGATTTTATTGATGTTGATGAAGACGAAGTATAGTTTATAAGGAGGAATTTAAAGTATGCAAGATATGGATAATTTTGATAGATTAAGTATTGGTCTTGCCTCTCCAGAAAAGATTAGGGAATGGTCAAAAGGAGAAGTTAAAAAACCAGAAACTATCAACTACAGAACTTTAAAACCTGAAAGAGATGGTCTATTTTGCGAAAAAATATTTGGACCAACAAAAGATTGGGAATGTTATTGTGGTAAATACAAGAAAGTAAGATATAAGGGCATCATTTGTGATAGATGTGGTGTTGAAGTTACAAAGAAAAAAGTAAGACGTGAAAGACTAGGGCATATTGAACTTGCTTGCCCTGTCTCACACATCTGGTTCTTTAAAGGAATACCAGGTAGAATGGGCCTTATACTAGATATGTCTCCTAAAGCTTTAGAAAAAGTATTATACTTCGCTTCTTATGTAGTTTTAGATGCTAAAGATACAGGTTTTAAAGAGTGCGACGTTATAAATGAAAAAGAATATAGAGAAGCTTTAGAAAAATATGGACCTGATAGTTTAAGAGTTGGCATGGGTGCAGAAGCTATCAGAGAATTATTACAAAAAATAGATTTAGTTAAATTACAAAAAAGTCTAAAAAAAGAATTAGAAAAAGCAACTGGTGCTAAACGTGCAAAACTTATAAAAAGAATTGAAACAGTTGATGCATTTATAGAATCAGGTAATAAGCCAGAATGGATGATATTAGAGGCGTTACCTGTAATACCACCAGACTTACGTCCAATGGTACAACTTGATGGTGGTAGGTTTGCAACTTCTGATCTTAATGATTTATATAGAAGAGTTATTAACAGAAATAACAGATTAAAAAGATTACTTGAATTAGAAGCTCCAGATATAATAGTAAGAAATGAAAAAAGAATGCTTCAAGAAGCTGTTGATGCATTAATTGATAACGGAAGACGTGGAAGACCTATAACTGGTGCTGGTGGAAGAGCTTTAAAATCTCTATCAGACATGTTAAAAGGTAAACAAGGTAGATTTAGACAAAACTTACTTGGTAAACGTGTTGACTATTCTGGACGTTCAGTTATAGTTGTTGGACCAGCACTAAAAATACATCAATGTGGATTACCAAGAGAGATGGCTCTTGAACTATTTAAACCTTTTGTTATGAAAGAACTTGTAAAAAGAGGTTTAGCATTTAATATTAAAAATGCAAAAAGAATGGTTGAAAGAACAGCAGTTGAAGTATGGGATGTTTTAGAGGACGTTATAAAAGATAGACCTGTTCTATTAAACCGTGCGCCTACATTACATAGACTTGGTATTCAAGCTTTTGAGCCAGTTTTAGTTGAAGGTAGAGCAATAAAATTACATCCACTTGTTTGTACAGCATTTAATGCTGACTTTGATGGTGACCAAATGGCGGTACACGTTCCATTATCACCAGAAGCTGTAGCAGAAGCAAAAATGTTAATGCTTGCTTCAAATAACTTACTTAAATTACAAGATGGTAAACCAGTCGCAGTTCCTTCAATGGACATGATACTAGGAAGTTTCTATCTAACTGTAAAAATAGATGATGAACCTGGTGCAGGAAAGATATTTTCAAGTGTTGATGAAGTAATGATGGCTTATGATGAAAAATTCATAGGAATGCATGCTCCTATCAAAGTAAAGGTATCAAAGGAAATAGATGGTAAAAAATATACTGGAATAATAGATGCTACTGCTGGAAGACTTATATTCAATAGTTATATTCCTCAAGATATTGGATATGTTGATAGAAGTAAAGAAGAAAACTATTTAAAATTAGAAATTGATTTTGAAGTTAAGAAAAAACAACTTGGACAAATAGTTGATAAATGTATAGCAAAACATGGTATAGCAAAAACAGCTGTTGTGTTAGATGATATAAAAGAAAATGGATATAAATATTCAACACAAGCTGCTGTTACAATATCTGTTTCTGATATTGAAATACCAAAAAATAAACCTCAAATTCTTGCTAAAGCTGCTGAAGACGCAGAAGTAGTAAGTAAAAACTATAAACGTGGACTTATTTCTAATGAGGAAAGATATAACGAAATAATCAAAATATGGTCTAATGCAACAGATAAAATACAAGCAGAGATAATGAATAACCCTAACATTATGAATCCATTACAAATGATGGCAAATACTGGTGCTAGAGGTAACCCAACTCAAATTAGACAACTTGGTGGTATGCGTGGACTTATGGCTGATACAATGGGTAGAACAATAGAGTTACCTATAAAATCTAACTTTAAAGAAGGTCTAGACGTTATAGAATTCTTTATTGCTTCACATGGTGCAAGAAAGGGTCTTGCTGATACAGCTTTAAGAACTGCTGACTCTGGTTACTTAACAAGAAGACTTGTTGATGTTAACCAAGATGTAATTGTAATGGAAGATGATTGTGGAACACATGAAGGATTTTATGTTGAATCAATCATGGAAAGTGGAGAACCAATTGAAAAATTATCTGAAAGAATTGAAGGTAGATATTTAGCTGAGGATATAACTGATGAAAATGGTAATGTGTTATTCCCTCACAATACATATGTTACTGAAGATATTGCAGATAAAATTATAAAAACAGGAGTACAAAGAGTAAAAATTAGATCTGCATTTACTTGCGAATCTGTTAGAGGAGTTTGTGCTAAATGTTATGGTAAGAACCTTGCTACTGGTGAACCTATTACACCAGGTGAGGCAATTGGTATAATAGCTGCTCAATCTATAGGTGAACCTGGTACCCAACTTACAATGAGAACAATTCATAGTGGTGGTGTTGCAGGATCTGATATAACACAAGGTCTTCCTAGAGTTGAAGAATTATTTGAAGCTAGAAAACCTAAGGGCGTTGCTATGGTTACTGAAATAGATGGTACAGTAACTCTAGGCGAACATGGTTCTAATAAAGAAGTTATTGTTACTCGTGATGATAAATATGTAGAAAAATATATTATTCCATATGGAATGAGACTTGTAGTTACTGATGGTTCAGTTGTAAAAGCTGGAGATAGAATAACTGAAGGTTCACTTGATCCTCATGATATAATACGTATAAATGGCGATGTAGCAGTTGAAAACTATTTAATAGATGAAGTTCAAAAAGTATATAGAACACAAGGTGTTCATATAAATGATAAACATATTGAAATAGTTGGAAGACAAATGCTAAGAAAAATATTAGTAGTAGATGCTTGTGAAACTTCTCTAATTACAGGAACTACTGTAGATATGACAGAATTTAACCATGCTAATAAAGTAGCAATGGCTGAAGGAAAGAAAGTTGCAAAAGGACAAAAAACACTACAAGGTATAACAAAGATAGCATTACAAACAGACTCATTCTTATCTGCAGCATCATTCCAAGAGACTGCTAGAGTATTAACAGATGCAGCAGTAAAAGGAAAAGTTGATAAATTACTTGGACTTAAAGAAAATGTTATAATTGGTAGATTAATACCTGCTGGTACTGGAATAATCGATTATGATAGCATTAAAATTGAAAGCGATGAACCAGATACTACTTCAGATAATGTCTCTACAGAAGAATATATATTTAACGAGATAAAAGAATAATGTAAAAAAAGAAATTTAGTAAAATAAACACTAAATTTCTTTTTTTCATTGAAATTTGTTGGTATATATACTAAAATAAGTTATATACTAAAATAAGGGGAGTAATAAATAATGAAAAAGTTTTTAACAGTATTTATAATATGTGTTATACTTATAGGTTCTGTGTTTGTAATATATAGAAATCCTAAATTATTAAATAACATAAGTTTAATGATTAGTGATATTAAAGGAATGTTTTCATCTGATAAAGTAGAGCCTTATACATCTGATTTTAGCATAAATAAACTGGGAATAAAAAACAATTCTTTTTATTTTAATACATTAACAGAAGAACAAAAAATTATATATACTGCTATTGCAAATGGTGTTAAAGACTTAAGTAATGAGATAGATTTAAAAGAATATAACTATATAGATTCTGAAACAGCAATGAAGGATGTAGAAATTGCACTTCATAAATTTTTACTTGACCATCCAGAAGTCTTTTATTTAGAGGAAAAGTATTCAGTTGAATCAATAGAAACTTTATCTAAAACTAGAATTAGACTTCGCCTAAATTATAGTTATGAAAATATGGAACAATTAAATGAAAAGATAAACGAAATAGACGTAATTATAAATAACATAATAAGTGAATGTAATATAATAGAGGGAGAATGTTTCAATAATGAAGTAAAAATACATGATTATCTTGGTGAAAGTATTAGCTATTACAAGTATGAGAAAATAAGTGATATACCAAATAAATGCCATAATATATATGGTGCTTTAGTTGAAAAATCAGCTGTGTGTGATGGTATTGCAAAGGCTTTACAAATTTTACTTGATAGAGTAGGTATTAATTCATTAGTCGTATCTGGAAGCTTAAAATCTGAACCTCATGCTTGGAATTTAGTAGAAATAGATGGTGAGTGGTATCATACAGATTTAACATCTAATAAGTCTATTGAATCAGTAGATGAAAATGTAGTTGTACATTCATATTTTAATATAACTAGTGAGGAAATAAAGGAATCACATACTATAGATGAAGAAAATATACTTCCACAATCTACATCAAATAACAATAATTATTATATAAAAAATAATAGTTATATTGATAATATGTCTGATTTTAATACAAAATTGAAATCTATACTTGATAATAACAAAAATGAGAGCTTGGTTGAGTTTAAAGTGGAAGGAATATCTGATGTACCAGATAAAACAATAAGGGTTTTAAGAGATGGTGATTATACTTCTTATTTAGATAGAAATGCTACAAAATTTGTTTATTATAACATTTTAGATACATATATTATATTTAAAAAGTAATAATATAATAAGCTTGTTGAAATCATTTTGGGTATACAACTTGGCAATAAGTTTAAAACTGTGGATTCATTAAGTAAGGTTTCTTGCAAAGAACTTTCAAATGGATTACGGTAAAGAGCTTTAATTGCAAGAACATTATATAATTTAGGTAATTCTGATTTGGTATGTATTGATGAACCAATTGGTAGCCTAGATGTAAATAATGCAAGGAAAGTTGTAGAGTTTATTAAGGAGTATTGTAATAGAGATAAAAAGAGATTTATTCTTATTTGTACACATCAATATAGCCTTATAAAGGATATGATTGACAAGACGTATGATATTATTGCAATTGACAATAGTAATAGTAAAGTCGTAGGATGATTATAATAGTGCAGAGAAAATTTCTCTGCACTATTTTTGTAAAAAATGTAATATTTATGTAAAAATACGTAAAAAACATTGACTTTATGCTAATTTTTTATTATAATTAAATATGTATTATGTGAATTTTACATAATGCATAAGAAGAAAGGAAGGTGAACTTAAAGTGCCTACATTTAGCCAATTAGTTAGAAAAGGTAGAGAAGATAAAGTAACTAAATCTAAATCACCAGCTTTACAAAGAGGTTATAACTCAAGAAAAAAAGCTGCTACTAATCAATCTTCTCCACAAAAAAGAGGTGTTTGTACAGTTGTTAAAACTCAAACTCCTAAAAAACCAAACTCAGCTCTTCGTAAAGTAGCCAGAGTAAAACTTTCTAATACAATGGAAGTAACAGCATATATCCCAGGAATAGGACATAACTTACAAGAACATAGTGTTGTTCTAATTAGAGGTGGAAGGGTTAAAGATCTTCCAGGTGTTCGTTATCACATTGTTAGAGGTGTGCTTGATACAGCAGGTGTTGCAAATCGTATGCAAGCAAAATCAAAATATGGTGCAAAAAGAGCAAAGAAAAAATAGTTTTAAGTTAGGCGCTTAAGTTTAAAATATATTAAACAAAGAGCCCTTACAGAAATTAAAAATTTTTGAGTACCTATAGACTTAATTTAAGTTTAAAATTTATATAAGGAGGGAAGAAAAGTGGCAAGAAAAGGACATATTACAAAAAGAGAAGTTATGCCAGATCCAGTTTATAATTCTAAAGTTGTAACAAAACTTATAAACAAAGTTATGTGGGATGGTAAAAAAGTAACAGCTCAAAAGATTGTTTATGGTGCTTTTAATATTGTAGCTGAAAAAACAGGAAGAGAAGCTTTAGATGCATTCCAACAAGCTTTAGAAAATGTTACACCTGCTCTTGAAGTAAAAGCAAGACGTGTAGGTGGAGCTACATACCAAGTTCCAATGGAAATTAGAGCTGATAGAAAACAATCTCTTGCAATTAGATGGCTTGTAGAATATGCTAGAAAAAGAAATGAACATAGCATGGAAGAAAAGTTAGCAGGAGAAATTATGGATGCTATAAACTCACAAGGTTCTGCATTCAAGAAAAAAGAAGATACTCACAAAATGGCAGAAGCAAACCGTGCATTTGCGCATTACAGATGGTAATATTAATGCAAAGGAGGAAAATAAATGGCAGGTAGAGAATATCCTCTTGAGAGGACAAGAAATATCGGTATCATGGCACATATTGATGCTGGTAAAACTACTACTACTGAAAGAATACTATTTTATACTGGTAAAACACATAAAATAGGTGAAGTTCATGAAGGTGAAGCAACAATGGACTGGATGGCTCAAGAACAAGAAAGAGGTATAACAATTACTTCAGCTGCAACAACTTGTTTTTGGAACAATAACAGAATAAATATAATAGACACTCCAGGACACGTTGACTTTACAATAGAAGTTGAAAGATCTCTTAGAGTACTAGACGGTTCTGTTACAGTACTTTGTGCTAAGGGTGGCGTTCAACCACAATCAGAAACTGTTTGGAGACAAGCAAATAAATATAATGTACCAAGAATGGTATATGTTAATAAAATGGACATCACAGGTGCTGATTTCTATAATTGCGTAAAACAATTAAGAGAAAGATTACAAGCAAATGCTGTGCCAATTGCATTACCTATTGGAAAAGAAGATAACTTTAAAGGAATTGTTGACTTATTAAAAATGGAAGCTTTAGTACATTATGATGATCTTGGAAAAGATGTTAGACATGAAGAAATTCCAGAAGACATGAAGGAATTAGCAGAAAAATATAGAACTGAGTTACTAGAGCATATTGCAGAAGTTGACGATGATTTAATGGAAAAATATCTTGGCGGTGAAGACATTTCAATCGAAGAAATGAAAGCTGCTATAAGAAAATCTACTATAGCTGGTACAATGGTTCCAGTTACTTGTGGAAGTTCATATAAAAATAAAGGTGTACAAGAATTACTTGATGATATTGTTGATTATATGCCAGCTCCAACTGATATACCTCATATAAAAGGTGTATTAGCAGACGGAACTGAAGAAGAAAGAATATCAGCTGATGATCAACCATTCTCTGCATTAGCATTTAAAATAATGACTGATCCATATGTTGGTAAATTAACTTTCTTTAGAGTATATTCTGGAACATTAGAAAGTGGTTCATATGTATTAAACGCTAATAAAGGTAAAAAAGAAAGAATAGGAAGACTTATTCAAATGCATGCAAACTCTAGACAAGATATAGATAAAGTATATGCTGGAGATATTGCTTGTGCAGTTGGTTTAAAAGATGTTGTAACTGGAGATACAATTTGTGATGAAAATGCACCAATTATATTGGAATCTATTGAGTTCCCAGAACCAGTTATAGATATAGCTATAGAACCAAAGTCTAAAGCTGATTCTGAAAAAATGGGTGTTGCATTACAAAAATTAGCAGAAGAGGATCCATCTTTTAGAACATATACAGATCAAGAAACAGGTCAAACTATCATTGCTGGTATGGGTGAATTACACTTAGATATCATCGTTGATAGATTAAAAAGAGAATTTAAAGTTGAAGCAAACGTTGGTAAACCACAAGTTGCTTATAAAGAAACAATAAAGAAACCTGTAAAAGTTGAAGGTAAATTCATCAGACAATCTGGTGGTAGAGGTCAATATGGTCACGTTTGGTTAGAAGTTGAACCAAATGAACCAGGTAAAGGTTATTCGTTTGAATCTAGAATTGTTGGTGGAGTTGTTCCTAAAGAATATGTTAAACCAACTGATGAAGGTGTTCAAGATGCAATGAAATCTGGTATCTTAGCTGGTTATCCAGTTGTTGATGTTAAGGTTGCTTTAGTTGATGGTTCTTACCATGACGTTGACTCTTCTGAAATGGCATTCCACGTTGCTGGATCTATGGCATTTAAAGAAGCTTGTCGTCAAGGTGGAGCAGTTTTACTTGAACCAATAATGAAAGTTGATATCATTGTTCCAGAAGAATATATGGGAGATGTTATTGGTGATGTAAACTCAAGACGTGGAAGAATGGAAGGTATGGATACAGTACAAGGTACTACAACTATACATTCATTTATACCACTTTCAGAAATGTTTGGTTATGCTACAGACTTACGTTCTAAAACTCAAGGTAGAGGAGTATACTCTATGGAACCATCTCACTATGAAGAAGTTCCAAAATCTGTTTTAGAAACTATTGTGTCTAGCAGAAAAAAATCTGAAGAATAATAACTAAAATAAGCAAAAAAGCATTTAAAGGTATTGCAAAATACCTTTAAATGTAGTAAAATTATATTTATAAAATGATGTCTTTTAGACATTAAATGTGATATTTAAGGAGGAATTTTAAAATGGCAAAAGCAAAGTTTGAAAGAAACAAACCACATGCTAACATTGGTACTATAGGTCACGTTGACCATGGTAAAACTACACTTACAGCTGCTATAACTAAATATTGTAGCTTAACAGGTGGAGCAGAATTTAGAGCATATGATCAAATCGATGGTGCTCCTGAAGAAAGAGCTAGAGGTATAACAATATCTACAGCTCACGTTGAATACGAAACAGCAAATAGACACTATGCACACGTTGACTGTCCAGGACATGCTGACTATGTTAAAAACATGATCACTGGTGCAGCACAAATGGATGGTGCAATTCTAGTTGTATCTGCTGCTGATGGTCCAATGCCACAAACAAGAGAACATATTCTTCTTGCAAGACAAGTTGGTGTTCCATATATAGTTGTATTCATGAACAAATGTGATATGGTTGACGATCCAGAATTATTAGAATTAGTTGAAATGGATATAAGAGATCTATTATCTAAATATGATTTCCCAGGTGATACTACTCCAGTAATTCAAGGTTCTGCTTTAAAAGTATTAGAATCTACTTCTAAAGATCCAGAAGCTCCAGAATACAAATGTATCAAAGATTTATTAGAAGCTGTTGATACATATATACCAACTCCACAAAGAGATACAGATAAACCTTTCTTAATGCCAGTTGAAGATGTATTCACTATCACAGGTAGAGGTACAGTTGCTACAGGTAGAATTGAAAGAGGTATCTTAAAATTATCTGAAGAAGTTGAAATCGTTGGACTTTCTGAAGAAACTAGAAAAACAGTTGTAACAGGTATCGAAATGTTCAGAAAAGAACTTGCTCAAGCAGAAGCTGGTGATAACGCTGGTGTTCTTCTAAGAGGTGTTCAAAGAGATGAAATCGAAAGAGGTCAAGTTATTGCTAAACCAGGTTCAATAAAACCACATACTGATTTTGAAGCTGAAGTTTACATACTAACTAAAGAAGAAGGTGGAAGACATACTCCATTCTTCAAAGGTTACAGACCACAATTCTATTTCAGAACAACTGACGTTACAGGTGTTATGGAAGAATTAAAATCATCTGATGGTACTCCATTAGAAATGGTTATGCCTGGAGATAATGTAACAATGAAAATCAAACTTATAACTCCTATCGCAATCGAAAAAGGATTAAAATTCGCTATTCGTGAAGGTGGTAGAACAGTAGGTGCTGGTTCTGTTGCTAACATTATTGGTTAATTTGAATTAGTATAAAAAGGTGCACGTGATTTATTCATATGCACCTTTTTTATTTAAAGGTGACATGATGAAAAAAGAGAATATTTGGCTAATAATATCTATTCTTTTAGTTATAATTTGGATGGTATCAGTTTTTAAACTTTCTGGTGAAGTAAGTGAAGTATCCGGAAATAGAAGTGGTGGATTTATCTCAAGTATAATAAGGTTTTTTAATAATGATATTTCAGAAGATAATTTAGAAAAATTAACTGAAAGCTTGCAACCTTTTGTTAGAAAATGTGCACATTTTTGTTTGTATGCAATAGGTGGCTTTTTAATATATAATTTAGTTAATTGTATATTTAAAAGATATAACAATAAAGATAGCTATAAAAACTGTATTTTAATTAGTATATTTATAGGAGTGATTTATGCAATTACGGATGAGTTACATCAACTGTTTGTAAGTGGAAGAAGTGGAGAACTAAGAGATGTATTTATTGATAGTTGTGGAATAATTTTAGGAGTAATCATGTGTTATGCAATTGTTAAATTTATAACTTTGAAATTAGTTCATAACAAATCATAAAGTTATGTTAAATAAATAAAAGAAAAAGCTTAAAAATATCTAAAATCGGATAATGCAAATATCTGATTTTTTTGTCGATTTTTGCTTGAAAAAAAGTTCAAGTTGTTATATAATAGTAAATGTCAAAGTAAATAAAAATTACTTTGATTTATGTTATAGGGGAATGAAAAATGTATAAGAAATATTTTAAAAGATTACTTGATTTGTTTTTTGCTATTATATTATTTATATTAACTTTGCCGATTGTAGGTATAGCAAGCCTTATTATCTTTATTTTAGATAAGGGGAAGTCTCCTTTGTTTAAGCAACAAAGAGTAGGAAAAGATGAAGTTAAATTTAATATATATAAACTAAGAACAATGGCAAAGGATGAAAACGGTGTAAATCAAGTAACAAAATTCGGTAAAATTTTAAGAGACACAAGTATTGATGAACTCCCACAACTTATTAACATAATAAAAGGTGAAATGAGTTTTATTGGCCCAAGACCATGGATTTCAGAGTATAGTAAATATTTTACTAAAAAAGATAGAAGAAGATCTGAAGTACTCCCAGGACTTTCTGGATGGGCTCAAGTGCAAGGTAGAAATGGAATAACCGTAAAAGAAAAATTAAGAGCAGATACATGGTATGTTGATCATGTAACATTTAAAACTGATTTAACAATTTTATTAAAAACAATAGAGCTAATATTTAAAAGAACAGGAGCTTCTATTACAGAAACAGGGATACAAGATGAACTTTCTGAATTAAGAGAAAGTTATTATATGACAACTGATATAAATGAAAATGCACAATCAATAAAAGAAAGAATAGGTTAATTTATTATGAAGAAAGTATTGTTTACAGCAACTGTTGATTCGCATATTTTACACTTTCATATTCCATATCTAAAACTCTTTAAAGAAAATGGATATGAGGTGCATGTAGCAACAAATGGAGATGAAAAAATACCATATTGTGATGTGAAGCATAAGATTTCTTTTGAAAGAAATCCGATTAAGCTAAATAATTTAAAAGCTATTAAACAGTTAAAGAAAGTTATAGATAAAGAAAAATTTGATATAATACATTGCCATACTCCTATGGGAAGTGTAGTAACAAGATTAGCAGCCAAAAAAGCAAGAAGGAATGGTACTAGAGTTATCTATACTGCCCATGGCTTTCATTTTTATAAAGGGGCACCACTTTTAAATTGGTTGCTTTTTTATCCTATAGAGAAATATTTATCAAAGTATACTGACGATCTAATTACAATAAATAAAGAAGATTATGAACTTGCAAAAAGAAAATTTCACGCAAGAAATACTTATTATATTCCTGGAGTAGGTGTAGATCCTAATAAGTTTAATATTAATCTTACAAGTGAAGAAAAACACAAGTTAAGAGAAAGTTTAGGGCTAAAAGATGATGATTTTGTAATTATTTATGTAGCTGAATTAATAAAAAGAAAAAATCAGACTATGGCAATTGAGGCAATAAAGGATTTAGTAAAGAAAGATGATAAAATTAAACTATTACTAGTTGGAAAAGATTCATATAATGGTAAATACCAAGAAATGGTAAAAAATCTTGGAATTGATAAAAATGTTATTTTTACTGGATATAGAAAAGACGTACCGAAACTTATGAAAATCTCTGATATGGCAATTTCTACCGCGCTTCAAGAAGGTTTACCTGTAAATATATTAGAAGCAATGTTTGTTGGGTTACCAATAGTTTGTACAAATTGCAGAGGAAATGCAGATCTTATGATAGATACTAATAATGGATATTTAGTTGATATAAATAATGTAAATAGTATGATAAATAAAATTACAAATATTTATAATAATAGGGCGGATATAAGAACTGATTTTAAACTAGATAAATATGAAATATCTAATGTTATGAAAAAATATAGTGAAATTTATTTTCCTAAGTATAAAAAAGCAGCATATTTTCATGATGTGAAATTGATAGAATGTAATAATAAAATTTATACATCAGATGGATTGAATCAAGATGTTATAAAAGAACGCTATCTTAATATATTTGATTCTTTTAAAATGGTAACAAGGATTATAAAAAATGAATCACTTAATATAGCAAAATATTCTGAGTTAAATGATAAAAGAATTTCTTTTGACTCTATAAATACAAGTGGAATTACAAAGCTTTTATTTTCTAAAAAAGTCAAAGAGAAGATAAAGGAAAATGTTTTAAATGTTGATTTTTGCATTATTAGATTACATAGTTTTACAGGCAATATTGCGTGTAAATACGCAAGAAAATACAAAAAAAACTATGTTATAGAATTAGTTAGTTGCCCTTTTGATAGCTTATGGAACCATAAAAGTAAATTTGGTAAAATATTAGCACCGTATATGTATTTGTTAACTAAAAAAAATATAAGTAAAGCTTCAAATGTCATATATGTTACTGATAAATTTTTACAGAAAAGATATACAAATAAACACAATAATATTGGATGCTCTGATGTAATTATAACAGATACAGATCAATCAATCTGTACAAGACGTTTAGAAAAAATTACTCAGATGGAAAATAAAAAAATAATCTTAGGGTTGGTTGGTTCTTTAGATGTTAGCTTTAAAGGACATGAAACAGCTATTAAAGCTTTAGCACAGTTAAAAGATAAAATTGACTTTGAATTACATTTTTTAGGCAATGGTAAAAAAGATTATTGGGAAAATATTGCAAAAAAGTATAAAATAGCAGAGAAAGTAGTATTTGATGGAACGTTACCTGGTGGAAAAGCTGTTTTAGAGTGGATGGATAACTTAGATATATATTTAATACCAAGCTTACAAGAAGGTATGCCAAGAGCTCTTATAGAAGCTATGAGTAGAGCTTGTCCAGCAATAGGTACAAATGTTGGAGGAATTCCAGAAGTATTGGACATAACAGTAGAAAAAAATGATTATATCGAAATTGCAAAGAAAATTTTAGAATTTGCAACTAACAAAGATTTAATGAAAAAATGTGCTTTAAGAAATTATGAAAAGTCAAAAGAATTTCATGAGGATTGTTTATTTAATAAAAGACAACCATTTATATTAAAGTGTATTTATAAAAATTCTGGAGAGTAATAATGAGTAAGATAAAAGTTTTACATGTATTTCAGCAAATGAGCCGTGGTGGTGCTGAAACAATGATTATGAATATATATAGAAAAATAGATAGAGAGAAGATACAATTTGATTTCCTTTGTATGAGCCCACAAAAAGGTGATTACGATGAAGAAATAAAAAAACTTGGTGGAAATATTTATATAATACCTTCACCAAAAGAAAGAGGACCAATAAATCACATAAAAGATATTGTAAAAGTAATAAAAGAACATGGTGGATATGATGCAATACATATTCCAACAATGTTTCATTCTGGTATTGTGTGCTTTGCGGCGTATATTGCTCATGTAAAAAAAAGAATTGTACACTCACACAATGCAAATGAATTTAATGACAATACATTAAAAAGAAAAATTTATAGAGGAATATCTAGAGTATTAATAAAGCTATTTTGTACAGATAGAGTAGCATGTGGAATAAAAGCAAGAGAATATTTATTTGGAAAGAGTAAAAAAGTAGAAAAAAATACACTTTTGGTTAATAACGGTATTGAATTGGAAGAATATAAAAATATAAATAAAGATATGTTAGAAGAGAAGATAAATGAGCTAGGCTTAAGCAAAACTGAGCTGATTATTGGAAATGTTGCTAGGTTTGAGGAACAAAAGAATCATGTATTCTTTTTAAAATTGGCACATTACTTAAAAGATAAAAATATTAACGCTAAAATAGTTTTAGTTGGAGATGGCAAATTAAGAGAGGAAATACAAAATAGAACTATACAAGAAGAAATAGATAAATATTTTGTATTTACTGGTAAAAGAAAAGATATACCTTATATAATGAGTATCTTTGATGTTTTTGTTATGCCGTCTTTGTATGAGGGATTTCCATTAACTATTGTAGAAGCTCTGGCTGCTGGCAAAAATTGCGTGATTTCTGATACAATTTCTATAGAAGTTGAAGTTATCGATGGAACAATATCTTTTGTTAATCTAAATGATAGAATAGAAAAATGGTATGATCTAATAATAAATGCTAAACAAAAAAGAACTGATAAATTATCAAATATAAAAAAATTAGAAGAATTAGGTTACTCTGCTAAAAGTAGTATGGAGTCATTAGTAAGGTTATATATGAAGTAAGGAGAAAAACATGTTTATAAACAACAGAAATAAAAGTTTTATTGTTTTATGTTTTACTGTTTTAATATTTATAATATATTTTTTAACATTTGGAATTGGTAATAGTGTCCAATACGATGGTGAAAAAATGTTAAACATAGTAGGGATAATTATTATTATTCAATTTCTTTATTCTATAATAACTTTATTAATTTGCGGGGTTAAGATTGATAATTTATCTTTTATATATTTAACTTTTTATTTTATTTTTTTATTTGGACAAGTAGTATGTAGATATGTATTTGGATTTGTAGATGAAGACTCATACGATTTTACTAATGATTTTTCTAGCACTCAAATACTGCAAGCATGTATAATTTCTTTGTATGGTATGATAACCATTCATTTGGGGATTTTACTAGGTGTTGTATTTAGTAGAAAAAATAAAATATATAAAGAAGTAAAAGATAAAGACATGAATTTAAAGTTAAAAGTTATGAATAAAGTGGCATGGATAGTAGTAGTCTGTTCAGCTCCATTTGCGTTATATGAATTATTTGATAAATTAAAAATTGCATTTGCATCTGGATATAAAGGGGTATATTCTGATATTACAATAGGGGTAGAATCATTAGTAACTAAACTTGTACCATTTTTTTTCGTAGCATTACTTGTTTTAATGGTTTCATATAAAAATGATATAAAAAAAGCAAAAAAAATCTTTGTAATAATTTTAATATATAATGTACTTCAGTTTTTCTTAGGAGCTAGAGGACTTCCTATACTTAGGGTATTATTTACAATTATTGCTTGGAATTTAACGATTAATAAAATAACTACAAAAAAAATGATAATATATTTTTTATTATTAATACCATTATCAATTTTAATATCATTTATGAGAGTCGTTCGTGAATATGCAATATCTGAATGGATAAGTGATATAGGGATTGTGTTAAATGAAATTATATCAAATAATCCGGTTCTTTTAGCTTTAAATGAAATGGGAATTGCTATTTTCCCTACTACTGCTGCACTTGTTGCATGTCCTGAAATGGTTCCATTTAAATGGGGAACAACGTATCTTTATGGAATTGCAGCAATAATACCTAATTTAGGTACTGAATTAAGCGTAAATAAAGTAATGGGAGATATACAACAGGAAATATCAAAAGTTTTTGGACTTGCTTTTGGTGGGTCAATAGTAGAAGATTTATTCGCTAATTTTGGATGGCTATGTTTATTAGCACTTATAATTTTAGGTATATTTATGTATAAAATTGATATAAGAATAAAAGAAAAAGCATATAAATCTCCAATTGTGATACCATTATATTTGGCTTTTTGTGTAAGCTTTGTTTGGACTGTAAGAAACAATATAAATCCAATATTTAGAGAATTTGTATGGTATATTTTACCTATATATGTTTTTTATAAATTACTATATAGGAAAGTAAAGAAAGGTGAAAGAAAAACATAATATGGCAAAGGTATCAATAATTGTTCCAGTATATAATGCACAAAAATATATAAAAAGATGCGTAGAATCAATTATATCACAAAAAGAAAATGATATTGAAGTAATATTAATAGATGATGGTTCTAGCGATAATAGTTTAAAAATATTAGAAGAATTAAAAAAACGTGATAAAAGAATAAACGTGTACACACAAGAAAATAAAGGTAGAGGGTATACAAGAAATAGAGGAGTATTAACTGCAAAAGGCGATTACATTATGTTTGTTGATGCAGATGATTGGATTGAAGAAAATACAATATCTACAATGTTAGAATATGTAGAAAAATATGGAACAAACTATGTAAGATGTGCCTGCATGAAAGAAATATTTCAAACAGGGCGAAAGATAAATACAGATATAATATATGAATACCCTAAATTTGTAGAAAAAGAAGATTACAAAGAAAAGATTTTTAACACTTTCTTAGATACATATTTCCTTAATTCACCTTGCTTGTTTATAGTAAAAAGAGAGTTTTTAATAAGAAATGATATTTTCTTTGATATAGGAAGTTTTTATGCAGAAGATCTTGTATTTAATTTAAAAATATTTATGAAATTAGATAATGCTGTATTTTTGCCATATACTTTTTACCATTATATGAATAATGAAGAAAATGTTATAACTAAATTATCAGTATCAAAAGTATTAAGTAAAATTAAAGAGGCTATAACAAACTATTCATATTTATACAAATTCTTTTACTCTTTTGGAATAAAAAATGAAAATATAGAAAAAAAGATAGAAAATAGAATAGGAAAAGAAGTTATAGAATGTATTAAATCAATATATATTAGTACAAATTTATTAAAAAAGAACGAAAGATTAAATATAATTGATTACGCAAAAAAAAGCTTGAAAGATAAAAAAATATATATAGAAGACATGGCAACTATGACTAGTGTTTTGGATAAGAAACTAATATTAAAATATACTTTAACATATAAGGTAAAGAAAATATTAAAGAAAATAATATATTTTAGGGGTAGGTAAAGTAATGGGCATAAATAAATTAGAGAATATAAGCTTTTTAAATACTTTGTATTATAGAATAAAACTTAAGATTAACTGTGTGATATATAAGAAAATGAAAATATATATAAGTAAAAAATCTAAAATAAATTGTAAAGATAGATTTTTAATTGGAAATAGTTATATGCATTGTAATGTAAGTAATGGCACGTTTCTGTTAAAAAAGGATGCTACATTAAATATTGAAGGAAGATTTGCTATTGGAACTGGTTCACAAATATCTGTTGAAGAAGACGCTACTTTATCGATTGGGAGTGGATATATAAATAGAGATAGTAAAATTAATTGTTTTAAAAATATTAAAATAGGTAATAATGTTGTAATATCAGAAGAAGTCATTATTAGAGATTCAGACAATCATAGAGTAATAGAAAACGGTGAAGAGAAAGAGAATACTAAAAATATAGTTATAGGTGACAATGTTTGGATTGGATTAAGGAGTATAATATTAAAAGGGGCAAATATTGGAAATGGATGTATAGTTGCAGCTGGTTCTGTTGTAAATGGAAAGTTTCCGGATAATTGTTTAATTGCAGGTGTACCAGCAAGAGTTATAAAAGAGAATATTTCATGGGAAGAGTAAGGAAGGAATGAGGTTCTTGAAAGAGTTGATAACTATAGTCGTACCGATATATAACGTTGAGGAATATCTAAATAAATGTATTGAGACTATTCTTTGCCAAACATATGAAAATATTGAAATACTTTTGATTGATGACGGTTCTACAGATAATTGTGGAAATATATGTGATTTATATGCCAAAAAAGATAGTAGAGTAAAGGTAATTCATAAAGAAAATGGTGGCTTATCTGATGCTAGAAATACCGGAATTGAAGCGGCTAATGGTAAATATATATGTTTTATAGATTCAGATGATTATATATCTCCTATATTTATAGAAACTTTATATAATTTATGCAAAGAAAATAACACAAAGATATCACAATGTAGTTTTAATATAGTATATGATAATAATGGCAAAAGTGAGGAAGCAGAGCAAGAAGTAAATATTTATACATCTGAGGAAATGGTAAAAAATTTATATAACGAGAAATATGTTGAAACTGTTATCGTATGTGATAAATTATATGATATAACCCTATTTAAAAATATAAAATTTCCAAAAGGAAAAATAAATGAAGATGAAGCTATAACATATAAGTTATTTTATGAAGCTGAAAGTATTTGTACTACTAATTTAAAATTATATTTTTATAGAAAAAATTTAAATAGTATTACTAATTCTAAATTTACACTTAAAAATTTATATTATCTTAGTGTGTTGAAAGAAAGAGATGAGTTTTTTAAAGAAAAAGGTAATGAATGTTTAGTGATTTTAAATTTAAAAACTTATTTTTATTCTTTGGTAAAATCATATTGTAAATGTAAGCTTTATATAAAAGATTCAGCTGACATAAGAAGAAAAATAAAAGTTGAATATAAAAAGGTATATAAAGTTTTAATAAGTAGTCAGGTTGTAAAATTAAAAACAAAATGTTTATTAACATTTGCTGGAATATTGCCAATGTTTTACTATAAATGTTTTGGGGTAAATTAAGCAGTAGGAGGAAAAGAGTGGATAAAATTAAAACAATAATAAAAAAAATCATAAAAATATTACATTTTAATTTATATTTGTTTAAGTGTAAAATTAAAGGACAAGCTCCATATGTGATTTTTGGAACTCCTTTGCATGGCAATCTAGGTGATCATGCAATTATATATTCTGAGATATATTTTTTAAAACAAAACGGAATAAAACATATATTTGAAGTATCAACTTATGAAGATAAAATATGTTTTGATTATATATGTAAAAAGTTAAAAGAAAATGCTAGAATATTTGTTACAGGTGGAGGCTCTATTGGTTCTCAATGGATTGAAGAAGAAAAATTTATAAGAAAGGTAATCAAAAGTTTTCCTGATAATAAAATAGTAATATTTCCTCAAACTGTATATTATTCAGATGATGAAAATGGTAAATATGAATTAGAAATTTCCAAAAAAATATATAATGGGCACAAAAACTTGTCTTTATGTTTAAGAGAAAAAGTATCATATGAATTCTGTAAAAGTAATTTTCAAAATGTTAATCTTGTTTTAGTTCCTGATATCGTATTATGTTTATATGGAAAGAAATTCAAACAAGTTGATAGAAAAGATGGTATACTTATTTGCTTTAGGCATGATGCTGAAAAGAAAATGAGTAGTAAAGAATTTGAGAACATAACAGATATTTTAAAAAAGTATGGTAATTTAAAATACACAGATACAGTAGTTAAAAAAGTAATATATCCTATTTTAAGAAAGAAATTTTTATTTGAAAAATTAATTGAATTTTCAAGTAGTAGGCTAGTTGTTACTGATAGATTACATGGTATGATTTTTGCAGCTATTACTAAAACACCATGTATTGTATTTAGTAATTATAACCATAAGGTAAAAGGAGTATATAGCTGGATTAAAGATTTAAACTATATAGTATACATGGAAAATGAAGAAGAATTAGAAGAAAAAGTAAGTGCATTATTAAAATTACATGAAGAAGATTTTAATACAATAAATTTAGAAGTAAAGTTTAATGATTTAAAAAAGTTAATTAAAGAATAAGGTGAGAAAATATGATAAAGAGATTTATAGAATGTACTGTACCTGTTACTGTATGTAATATGAAATGTAGTTATTGCTACGTAATGCAAGAAGGAAGAAGAAGTAATAAAATGCCTAATTTTAAATATTCTCCCGAACATATTGGAAAAGCACTGTCTAAAGAAAGATTAGGAGGAACTTGTTATATTAACATTTGTGGACTCGGTGAAACTTTGTTACCAAAAGAAATGCCGGACATCTTAAAAAATATATTAGCTCAGGGACATTATGTAAATGTAACTACTAATGGAACTATAACAGAAAGATTTAATGAAATTTTAAAAATGCCATCTGAGTATTTAGAAAGATTAAATTTTGCATTTTCTTTCCATTATTTAGAATTAAAAAGATTAGGAAAGCTTAAAGAGTTTTTTGAAAATATACATAATGTAAGAAATAAAGGTTGTTCTTTTGTATTGCAATTAAATTTATGTGATGAATATATTCCATATTTGGAAGAAATAAAAAAAGTTTGTAAAGAAAATGTAGGAGCATATCCACAATTAGCAGCAACTAGAGATGAAGAAGCAAAGGAAATAAAATTATTAACTAGATTAAGTAAAGAAGAATATGTAAAGTTAGGTAGAGAATTTGAGTCACCTTTATTTGATTTTACGATGAAAAATTTCATGGTACCTAGAAAAGAATTCTGTTATGCTGGAGATTGGACGTTTTTACTAGATTTAAGCACGGGAGATGCTAGAAAATGTTATCACTGTCCTTCAGATCAAAATATATTTAAAGATATAAATAAAAAAATAAAATTTGAAGCTGTAGGAAATAATTGCCATTGTGCTTATTGTGTAAATTCGAGTCATTTTATGTCTTTGGGGGTTATTCCTAATATTGAAACTCCAACATATGCTAATTTAAGAAATAGACAAGAGGCAAATTGGTATAATGAAAAGATGAATAAATTTTTAAATACCAAACTTAATAATGAAAATAATGAGTATAGCAAAATGAAGAAGTTAGCTTGCAATTTTATTTATAAATATCATGGAGTAGGTAGAAGATTAAGAGGAATTACAAAATAGGAGTTAATATATGGCAGAGTCAAGAAAAAAGAATTCAATTAAAAATGTAATAATGGGCTTATCAGTTCAAATTGTTACTGCATTACTTACATTTGTAACTAGAACTATATTCATAAAGATACTTGGAGAAGAGTATTTAGGAATAAATGGACTTTTTACTAATATTTTAGCAGTGTTGTCTTTAGCGGAATTAGGTATAGGTACTGCTATTGTATATAGTATGTATCAACCAATTAAGGAAAATGATACTACAAAACTTACAGCACTTGTCAATTACTATAAGAAATTATATAATATAATAGCAATAATAGTGCTTGTGGTCGGATTATTAATATTACCTTTTTTAGATATAATTGTACAGCTTGATAAACCGATTGAACATTTACATTTATATTATGTTTTATTTTTGTTAAACTCAGTTATATCTTATATTTGTGTATACAAGACATCCATTACAATAGCTACGCAAAAAGAATATAAATTAAAGGTATATAATATTATATTTAGTTTTTTACAATTTATACTACAAATACTTGTTTTATTAATATTTAAAAATTTCGCTTTATATTTAGTAGTGCAAATATTTACATCATTAATGTGTAATATTGCCAAAATGAAAAAATCTGAAAAAATGTTTCCTTTTATAAAAGGAAAGGAAACTTTAGAAAAAAAGGATAAAATAAGCATTTGGAATAATATAAAATCATTATTTTTATATCAAATTGGAAGTGTAATGTTAAATAATACGGATAATATATTAATTTCCATTTTAATAGGAACTGTATATGTAGGATACTATTCAAATTATATTATGATAATTACAACTATAACAACATTTACTAGTTTAATTTTTACTTCGCTTCAAGCAAGTATTGGAAATCTAAATGTAGAAGCAAGTGAAAAAAGAAAGTATTTTATATTTAAGGTAATAGACTTTATGGGATTTTGGATATATGGTTTCTGCGCAATATGTTTTGCAATATTATTTCAAGATTTTATATCATTATGGATTGGAAAAGAATTCTTGTTAACAAAAGCTGTTATGTATACATGTGTGTTTAATTTTTATTTACAAGGAGTACTATATCCTATTTGGTGTTATAGATATACAACAGGGTTATTTAATCATACAAAATATGCAATGTTAATAGCTGTAATTATAAATATAATACTTTCAATTATATTAGGTAATATATTGGGACTATTTGGAATTTTAATTGCAACTTCTATTGCTAGATTAAGTACGAATATGTGGTTTGAACCATATAAATTGTTTAAGGAATATTTTAAGAAAAATGTAGGAAAATACTATTTGACACAACTTAGGAATATTATAATTGTAGTAATCTTAGTAATACTTTTAAATGTTATATGTAGTCAAATAAGCTTAACAAATAATATTCTTTCATTTGTAATAAAATGCGTACTATGCGTTATAGTACCTAATACGGTATTCTTTATAATATTTAGAAAAACAGAAGAATTTGATTATTTAAAACAAATCGTAAAAAGTTTTTATTTTAAATTAAAAGGTAAGAATGAAACTTAAAACGTGATAAAAATAATGGGAGGTATAAGTTTTGAAAAAGGAAGGTAAAAGTAAAATATTAATTTTATTTATTGTTATATTGTTAATATTATTAATAATAGTAGGTATAGGTATATTTTTTGTATGGTCAAAATGGTCTAAAGTAGACTTTAAAGAATTAGACAATTCAGATTTAAGTGTAACAACAGATATTTATGATCAAGTATCAGATAAAGTAACAGAAGAAGAATTTAATGAAATTATAACTATTGCTTTTTTTGGCACAGATTCTAGAGATACTTCTAATATGAATTCTGGTCGTTCAGATACTATAATGTTAGCCTCTATAAATCCTAATTTAAAATCTATAAAATTAATTAGTATACCAAGAGATACTTATGTTGAAGTGCCAGGATATGGAAAAACTAAAATTAATCATGCGTATGCGTATGGTAAAGAACAACTTAGCATAAAGACTATAAATAGTAATTTTGGTTTGAATATTACTGAGTATGCAACTATAGATTTTTCTGGGTTAGTTAATATAATTAATGATGTTGGTGGAATAGAATTAACAATAACAGAAAGTGAAAAAAACTATATAAATACATATGTAAAGGAATCTTATGAGTTAACGGGGAATCCTGTAAAAAAAATTGAAAACGCAGGAAAAGTAATATTAACTGGTGAACAAGCTTTAACACATTCAAGAAATAGGACGGTAGGAAATGATTTTAGTAGAGCAAGTCGTCAAAGAGATGTAGTTGAAGCACTTATGAATAAGATTTCTACAATGGATTTAAATACAATTATATCTCTTTTAGATAGTTTTTTACCAGAAGTTAGAACAAATATAAATCCTACTAAATACATAGGTTTGCTAACTTCAATATTATCTAATAGGGGAGAGTATTTAAATAATATTATATCAGTTCAAGTGCCAAGTACAGAATATGCAAGTGGTAAAATGATAGATGGAATATATTATTTTGTATCTGATATGGACACTGCTAAAAATGATATATATAAATATATTTATGAACAATAATGCGAGTTATGTAAAATTAGTATTTTTCAAATATTCTACTTGTACAAATATGTAATATATGATATAATCAATACATATTGAAAAAATTATTTTTTATGTGGGGGAAATAATGGAAGAATTAAATATAAAAGAATTATTTTATGAATTCTGGCAAAAAAAATATTTTGTTTTAATTATGCTTGTACTAGGTGTAGCACTTGGAATGTTATATTCCTCATTTTTAGTAACACCAATGTATAAATCTGTTACCACTTTAGTATTATCAAATGTATCTGATACAAATAATGGGACAGCTAGTGGTGCAATAACTCAAAATGATCTTTTATTAAACCAAAAATTGGTTTCTACTTATGGGGAGATAATGAAGAGTAGAACTGTTGCAAAACAAGTAATAGAAAAATTAGGACTTAAGATTAGTGAAGACGATCTTATTAATAGTATAAGTGTACAAGCTAAAAAAGATACAGAATTACTTGAAATATCTGTTTCAAATTCAGATCCTAAAACTGCTGCAGATATAGCAAATACTTTGGCTGAAGTATTTACTGAAAAAGTAAAAGAAGTATATCAAATAGAAAATGTAACTGTTATTGATAAAGCAGAAATGGATAATAATCCATATAATGTAAATATGCCTAAAACTGCTGCTATATTTGCATTTGGATTTTTAATTATTTCGTGTTTAGTAATATTTGCTAAAGTATATTTTAATAATACTATAAAAACTCCAGAAGAAATTGAAAAAGCATTAGGTTTACCAGTGCTAGCAGTTATACCTAAATTTAAAGATTAAGGAGGAAAACAATGAGTAGTGAGTTAGTAGTACATGAATCACCAAAAGCGCCTATTTCTGAAGCAATAAGATTGTTAAGAACTAATCTTTCGTTTATGAATGGAAAAAGGAAAAATCAAGTTATACTTTTAACAAGTGCTGCACCAGGAGATGGAAAAAGCTGGGTATCTGCAAATCTTGCAGCTGCATATGCACAAAGTGATAAGAAGGTATTATTAGTTGATGCAGATTTAAGAAAAGGTAGACAGCATAAAATATTTGGAAGATTTAACACTAGAGGATTTTCTGATTTCTTGCAAGGGGTTATTGGAATTGAAGACGATATTGAGTTACAAGCAGATATTTTAATGAAATCTATAACAACAACAGAAGTAAAAAATCTATTCTTAATACCATCAGGTATAGTGCCTCCAAATCCTGCTGAACTTTTAGATACGGATGGCTTAGATACATTTTTACAAATAGTAAAACAAAATTTTGATGTAATAATATTTGATGCTCCACCTGTTAGTATTGTTGCAGATAGTTTGATATTATGCAAAAAAGTAGATAACGTTATATTAGTTTCTGCAGCTGATGTTACTAAAAAAGATATGCTTATTGAAGCTAAAAAATCAATTCAACAGGTTGGCGGTAAAATATCAGGTGTTGTGTTAAATAAAATGCCTGTAGAAAAAAGAAAAGAGTACAGTAAATATTATTCACATTATTCTGATGAATTAACTGCTATAAGTAATAAAAGAAGTGCAAAATAGATGAGGTGTTAAAATAATGATTGATATGCATTGTCATATTATACCAGCTATAGATGATGGCTCAAAGAGTGTAACAGAGACTTTTAATATGGCTATAGCAGCTGCAAATATGGGGTATAAAGGAATATTTGCAACGCCACACTATATAGAAGATAGACATGAGACTAGTTGTAAAGATATAGAAAATAGTGTTGAAGTATTAAATAAAATGTTAAAAGAAAAAAACATAGACTTAAAAATATATGTGGGAAACGAAATATATATATGTAATAATTTATTAGAATTATTACAAGAAAATAAAGTTTTTACTTTAGGGAAATCTAAATATGTTTTATTTGAACTACCATTTAATGGTGAGGTATTAAATTTAAAACAGATAATATCTGAATTAGGTCATATAGGTTACATACCAATTTTGGCACATCCAGAAAGGTATGAATTTATCTTTAACGATTATAAAAAAGTAATTCCTTTAATAGAAGAGGGAGCTTTAATTCAGATAAATTTAGCAAGTATAGTTGGTTATTATGGTAGTAAATCGCAAAAATGTGTTGAAAAATTATTAAAAAATAATTTAGTTCATTTTATTGGTACTGATTCACATGATAGCACATCTATTTATAGTAATTTTGAAAAAGCTATGAAAAAAATATCAAAGAAGGTATCAACTGATAAATTAAATGAAATTTTAGTTGAAAATCCAAATAGAGTATTAAATGATAAACCAATATATTAAAATACAAGTTTTTTACTTGTATTTTTTTTCTTTTATTTTCCAGCATTTCATGGTATAATTAATCGTATAATAATAAATGGAGGAAAAAATATGGAAGAGATTGAAAAAGCACTTTTAGTTGCTGTAAATGTAAATAATCAGAAATATTTTTTAAATTCTGTAGAAGAATTAAGAAATTTAACATATGCCTGTAATATGGATGTTTTAGATGTTGCTATACAAAACTTAGAATCTGTTAATAATGCAACATATATTGGTACAGGAAAAGTAAAAGAGATAAAAGAACAAGCCAAATACTTAAAAGCAGATTTAATAATTTTTAATAATGAACTTTCTCCATCTCAACTTAGAAACTTACAAAAGGATTTATCTTTACCAATATTAGATAGAACAGGATTAATACTTCAAATATTCTCTAAAAGAGCTCAAACTAAAGAAGCAAAATTACAAGTAGAAGTTGCAAAATTACAATATATGTTGCCAAGACTTGTAGGTTTACATTCATCATTAGGAAGACAAGGAAGTGGAGCAGGACTTAGTAATAAAGGATCTGGAGAGAAAAAATTAGAATTAGATCGTAGAAGAATAGAAGATAAAATAACAGAATTAAATAAAGAACTTAAAAATATTGAAAATGAAAGAGATGTACAAAGAAAGCAAAGAAAAAAGAAAGGAATACCACTTGTTTCACTTGCAGGTTATACTAATGCTGGTAAGTCTACTTTAATGAATGCTTTGGTTGATATTTACAAAAATGATGAGAGTAAAAAAGTAGAAGAAAAAAATATGCTTTTTGCAACACTTGATACTTCAGTTAGAAATATAACTTTACCAGATAAAAAGGAATTTTTGCTATCTGATACTGTAGGGTTCATATCAGAATTACCTCATAGTTTAGTAAAAGCTTTTAGATCCACTTTAGAAGAAATAAAACAAGCGGATTTAATATTAGAAGTTGTTGACTTTGCGGATGAAAATTATAAACAGCATATTGAGGTTACAAATAAAACATTAAAAGAATTAGGAGCCGACAAAATACCACTTGTCTATGTATATAATAAATCAGACTTGGTATTAGAAAAGTTACCTAAAATTGAAGAAAATGCAATTTATATGTCTGCATCAAATAAAATAGGAATTGAAGAATTAATTAATATTATAAAAAGTAAAATTTTTTCAAATTTTATTAAAACTAAATTATTAATTCCATATAATAGAAGTGATATTGTAGCCTATTTTAATAGTAACTCTAATGTGGTAAGAACAGAATATATAAATGAGGGAACTTTATTATTTGTAGAATGTAAAATTGAGGATTATAATAGGTATAAGGAATTTGAGAAAAAATAAGGAGATAACTTTAAATGTTATCTCTTTTTTCGTTTGTAAACGAATAGGAATTTAGGGTAATGTATTGTAAATACACTTAAATTATAATATAATATAGCAAAGAAAGTTGTTATTTTATAGTGTCAACTCTTAAGAAAATCAACTTCTTTTGTAATAATTAGTTGTCAAATTATAAAGTATGGAGATAGTCAATGAGTAAAATAAATCAAAAAGTTAATATAAATATAATTGGGGCTGGACTTGCAGGCTGTGAATGTGCATATATTCTTGCAAAAAATGGAATAAAAGTTAAACTGTATGAAATGAAGCCAAAGTATAAATCACCAGCACATACTCTGGATAGCTTTGCAGAGTTAGTTTGCAGTAATTCACTAAAATCAGATGAAATAACTAATGCTTGTGGATTACTAAAAAAAGAAATGCAAATGTTAGATAGTCTATTTGTAGAAATTGCACATAGAACTAAAATTCCAGCTGGACAGGCTTTAGCTGTTGATAGAAATAAATTTTCTGAAGAAATAACAAAAATTATAAAAGAAAACAAGAACATTGAAATTATATATGAACAAATAGAAGATATAAGTAGTATGGATGGAATAGTTGTAGTGGCAACGGGGCCTCTTACAAGTGATAATCTATTAGAGAATATTAAGAAACTTGTAGGAGATGAAAGTTTATATTTTTATGATGCTGCTGCTCCAATAATAGAGGCAGATACAATTGACATGGATGTAGCTTATATAATGGATAGATATGGTGAAATTGGAAAAGGAGATTATATTAATCTTCCAATGAATAAAGAGCAATACTTAGCTTTTTACAATGAACTAATTAATGCTAAAACTGCAAACCGTCATGAATTTGATAAGATATCATTATTTGAAGGATGTATGCCAATAGAGTATATGGCAAAAAGAGGAGAAAAGACATTAACTTTTGGTCCATTAAAACCAATAGGATTAGATAATCCTAAAACTCTTAAGAAAAATTATGCAGTTGTACAATTAAGAGCTGAAAATGAAGAAAAAACTTTATATAATATGGTTGGTTTTCAAACAAGTTTAGCTTTTGGTGAGCAAAAAAGAGTATTCAGAATGATACCAGGCCTTGAAAATGCTAATTTTGTAAGATATGGGGTTATGCATAAAAACTCATATATAAATGGTGGTAAATTACTTGATAATAATTTTTGTATGAAAGATAATAGTAATATATATTTTGCTGGTCAAATATCAGGTGTAGAAGGATATGTAGAATCCGCAGCATCTGGATTAATGGTAGCATATTCAATATTAAATAGATTACAAGAGAAAAAAATAACATTCCCTGAAGAAACAATGCTTGGTTCTCTTGCAAAGTATATCTCAACTGAAAATAAAAATTATCAACCAATGAATGCAAATTTTGGAATACTAAAACCATTAGATATTAAAATAAAAGATAAAAAAGAAAAGTATACAAAACTTGCAAATAGAGCAATAAATGAAATAGAAAATTTAAAGAAAAATATTATATAACATTTTGGGGGTGAGAATGTGAGTAAAATTTATTTATTATATGGAGAAGAAAAATACGATTTAAACAAGAAAATAGAAAATATTAAAAAAGATTTTACAAATTTAGAAGTAGGATTAAATTTATTTTACATTACTAAAGAAAACATAAATGAATTAGAAAACATATCACAAGGAGTTACTTTTTTTGGTACTAAGAAATTAGTAATTATTAAAGAAACCAATTTAAAAATTGATATAGATATATTAGAAAATGCAGATGATGATATAACTTTTATATTAGTAGAAAATACTGTTGACAAAAGACTTAGCGAATATAAAAAAATAGCCAAAATAGCTGAATGCCATGAATTTAAGCATCTAGATCAAAAGCAAATGATAGATTATCTGTATAATACAATAAGAAGATATGGAATTAATATATCGTATGAAGACGCTACATACATGCAAAGTATATGTGGTGAGGATAAATCTAACAATATAAATGAGTTGAAAAAATTAGTAATATTTTTAGATGGAAGTGATAAAAAGGTAACAAAAGAAATCATAGATAAAGTATGTTCTAGAACCTTAAATGCAAAAATATTTGACGTTTTAAATTTAATAGTTAATAGAAAAAAAGAAGAGGCAATAAAAAAATTAAATGATTTATTAGAGCAAAAAGAGCCGATAGTAAAAATTTATATAATGTTATATAAGCAAATATATCAAATGTATTTAATAAAATATGCTAAACAAAATAATATTTTGGATATTGCAAAATTATTTGGAATACATCCATATACGTATAAAAATTTATCAATATCTGCAGATAAGTATACATTAAATAAATTAAAAGAAATATTATATAGTTTTGATGAATATGATGAGAAAACTAAAAATGGTGAAATGGATTTTGAAATTGGGTTAAAGAAAATAATCTGTTCAATGTAATAAAATAAAATTATGAGGATAGGAGTGTTAAATTATGGGAGGATATAAAAAGAATAAAGATGGCTTTATTGATATAAAAATTGAAAGGTTAATCGATTGGAATGAAGAAAGTGGTGTAGGATGTATATGTTCTGATAAAATAACTAAAGAAGGATTTAAGGTTGGATATATGTATAGAGGAAAACCTATTGCAAATTGTCCAGATAGTGGATGGATATTTATGGCAGGAGATGAAGATGAAGAATATATTGGAAATCCTAATAAAAATCATATTTTAGACATAAACACAGTTTGCAATTATGATAAGGATATTATACCTTATATACACTCTAAGATAGGTAGTATGTATATAAGAGTAGATAATAAAAGATTTGAAATTTATGATGGAACTAAACCAATATTTATAGCTAAACAAGAAAGGTAATATAATATAACATTAATAAAAATAAAACGATTATAATAAAGTAGAAATTATATATCTTAAAAAGCCATAGATTTTTTTCGACAAAAAATAAAGGCGTATCTTAAGGCGATACGTCATTTTTTGTCGAACGATTTTTCTTGACATTTGCAAACTGCGTGTATATAATCAAAGTGTAGTTACTACAATTTAATTCTTGTAAAATTTAATCATATACTTTTTTTCATGAACCCTATATTCAATATAATATTCCCCAATTTTTTAAGATATAGTAAATTTATAAAAAATAATGGCAAGGATTATTTTGTAGTAGTTACAATATATAAGGTGATTATTATTGAAAAAACATTTAAAACTTATTTTATTTTTTATCTTTAGTTTTGTTATTGTTATAACTCTATTTCTTTGCTATATAAATAGTTTTAATTCTTTTAGTACTATTAGTTTAGTAACTTCTAATAAATCAAATTTAAATTTAAATCTAAATAACAATTTAAATCTAGCCAATTTTTATTCAAGTAATTTTTCATCAAATGATAATATAATTGCATATCTTAGTATTCCTAAAATATCTTTATTTAATGTACCAATAGAATATGGTACAAATAAAAATGTACTTTCAAAAGCTATTGGTCTTTTTGAAAACAGTAATATAGATGGTGGAAATGTTTGCCTTGCAGCACATAATCGAAGCAAAACTGTTAGTTATTTTAGAAATCTATGGAAACTTAGTACTGGAGATGAAATTATATTAAAAACAAAAGCTAAATTTACCACATATACAGTTATGTTTAAAACTGAGGTTTTAAGTAATGATTGGACATACTTACAAAACGAAAAAGAAGATTATATTACATGTATAACTTGTATTGATAACAAACCAAATAAAAGGCTTTGTATAAGAGGAGTTAAAAAATAAAAGGGAGTGAAAATTATAGAAAAAATAAATTTAAAAATTAAAAAAATTTTTTTGCTAACATTTATGTTAGTAACTTTTGTAAATAGTTTTTCAGTTTTTGCAGTTAATATTGATGATAATAATTTAGGAAAATATAGAATATATTGCACAGAAGATACAGAGCATTATATAAAATACAATGATAGAGTGCAAATAAATTATGTTTATTATTATCTAAATGAAAATAATGAAACAATACCGGCCTATTGTTTAAATCTTGGAGTAGATGGTCCAGAAACTTTTGATGAATATTATGTGAATGTAAGTGAAGCTTTAGAAGATGAAACTGTAACAAGCATATTATTAAATGGATATCCATACAAAACACCATACGAACTAGGTTTACCAACTGATTATCAAGCTTCATATAGTACACAATTTGCTATTTGGGCATATTTATCTAAACTAGATTTAAATAAAATTGTGGCTACAAGACCAGAATATGAATGCGTTGTATCTGCTATAAAAAATATATATCATAATGGTATAGAATATAAAAGTAATACAAACGGGTTAATAAATATGAAAGTTTATGACCCTGAAGTTTGTAAGGATAATTCAAGTATTTATAGTATTAGAGTAAAACTTGATTATAATGATGAAAATATATATGGTTATACTTTAAATGTAAGTGGATTAAAAAATTATTCTATATTAGATAATAATACAAATATGCAAATATATCCAGATAGTATATATGGTTATAAAGATTTTAATATATTAGTTCCAAGAGAAGATATAAAAGAGGATGCAAATGTTAATATAACAATTAATTATGAATCAAGAAATGCAAGCCTTATGTTTGGAGTTGCTGATATGCCTGGAATGCAAAATTTAGTTTTAACCAAGAATAATAGAGAAGTAAGGAGTATTAGTAATAATACTAATATAAAATATGTAAAAAATAGTTTTGTTATAAAAAAAGTAGATAAAGATGATAAAAGTAAGCCAATATCTGGTGTAAAATTTAAAATATATAATGATGAAATGAAGTTTTTAGGTGAATATGTTACTAATAATGATGGAATTATTTCATTTGATTTTTTAAAGGAACTAGATTTAAAACAGGGAGATAAAATTATTATAGAAGAGATAAGTGCACCAGATAATTATTATATTGATAAAAATAATAACAAAGTAGAGTTGGTACTAAAGTATGATGATATAAATGAAGTGATTATAGAAAATGAAAAAGCTACTGGAACTATTGATATAATAAAAAAATCTCTTGATTATAATCCATACACTAATGTAAAAAAAGATTCACCTCTTAAAGGTTGTGAATTTGAAATATATAATGAAAATATGGAATTAATAGAAAAAATAGTAAGTGATGAAAATGGTCACGCAAAAACAAGCAGACTTGAAGTTGGAAAATACTATATAAAAGAAGTAAAAACAAATGATTATTATATATTAGATAATAAAATACATGAAATTAATATATCAGAGCATAATGAAGTCAAAGAATTTGTACTATATAATAAAAGTATGGAAAAAGAATTACCAAAGACAGGTTTTTAATTTTGGCAAGTATAAAAAATGGAAAATATTTCATAATATAAATAAAGAGGTGCTTTATTTATGAACAAAAAATATTTAAGTTTTAGAACAGACATGGCAGATGAACGTGTAGATACATATAAAAGAGTACATAATTTAAGTGAAGTAGACGGTATCAAAGTTACATCTGATAATAAAAATGGAATAATTACTACAATTGTAGAGGTGTTAAATGAAAATGGAGAAAAAGCAGTATCCAAAAAGATGGGTAAATATGTAACAATGGAGATATCCGATATGAATTACTTAGGTGAAAAAGAAAAAGAGGATGTAAAAAAACAGGTTTCATTAGTTATAAAAGAGTTAATAGGGGATGACAAGAAAAAATCTATACTGGTTGTTGGTCTTGGAAATATATCTGTAACTCCAGATGCACTTGGGCCTAAAGTTGTAAAAGATATTGATGTTACAAGACATTTAATAAAATTTGCAAAAGAGCTTGTGGAACCAAATACAAGGTCTGTAAGTGCAATATCACCAGGTGTACTTGGAACTACAGGAATAGAGACATCAGAAATAATAAATTCAATAGTAGAAAAAACAAAACCAGATATAATTTTAGCAATAGATAGTTTGGCATCAGGAAGTATACATAGAATAGGAAATACTATACAATTTAGTAATACAGGTATAACTCCTGGTGAAGGTGTAAGAAACAAAAGAGATGAAATAAATGAAGAAAATTTAGGAGTACCTGTAATAGCTGTAGGTGTTCCAACTGTGGTAGATATGGCTACAATAACAAATGAGGCAATTGATAAGATGCTTGATAACGCCAAAAATGAAATGTTTGAGTTAAGTGATAAAGGTGATAAAAAAGAAGTAATCAAAGTATTTGATACATTAGAGCAAGATACTAGATATGATATGATTGCAAATGTATTAAATACACAAAATTATATAGTAACTCCAAAGGAAGTAGATAATTTAATTGAAAGTGTTGCAGATATAATATCGAGTGGAATTAATTTAGCTGTGTAAAAGGTACTGCAAAAGCAGTATCTTTTATTGTGATGTTTTTGTGAAAATATAAGTAGCCTAATTATATAAATTTCTTTTTACTTGATTTTTTAGGTGTTTTGATATAAAATGATTATACTATGAAAATTGGAGGAATTTATTATGAAAAAAAGTAAAATTACAATTGGATTTTTAATTTTAGCTTTTGTACTAGTTTTTTCATTTACAATATTTAAAAGTAATGTATTTGCTGCAGAAGATCAAAATACACAAGAAAATACCTCTATAAATAGTATATTTGATATAGATGCACAGACTGAAGCATATAAATTTAGTGAAAAGAGATCTCCTAAAGGACCTTTCATACGTTATATTCAAGAAAGAGTAATAGTAGATAAAGAACTATCTGGAATAGGTACAACTATTTCGGAAAAAACTATTGATGTTACTGCACCAACTACTGGAATTCAAATTTTACTTGCTGCAGATACTGTTAGAATAGATTCTAGTATGGAATATGCCGTTGTATTTTCACAGACAAATGTAATTATAGATGGAAATATAACTAAAGACTTAGTTGTATTTGCTGGATCAAAAGTAACAATTGGTGAGAATGCTAATATTTCAGGTGACATTATATGTTATAGTAATGAAATTGAAGTAAAAGGAAATGTAGAAGGAAATTTAGTTGGTACAGCACAGAAATTAATTATAAGTGGAAATATTGGTAAAGATTTAAGAATGCAGTTAAATAATATAGAATTATTAGATGGAAATAGCATAAACGGTGATATATTCTTTATGACATACAATAAAGAATTAAATATAAAAGAAAAATATCCTAATGCACAAATAAAAGTTTATGAAGAAAAATCTGGACTTTTAGATGCTAGTACTATATTATCTGGTGTAATTACAAGTTTAGCATTCACTTTATTATATTTATTAATTGAGAAATTCACAAAAGGCAAAGTATTCTCAAAAATGATTACAAAAACTAGAGATAATCTATTATTTTTTGTTATATCAGGTGGATTATCACTTATGATGGTCTTACCATTAGTATTTATATTAATAATGCTAGCTGCTTTTGGTCTAGGCCAAATTGCAATCCCAGCTCTTATATTATACATATCTTATTTATTAGTTGTCGGATTACTTTCAACATTCATAATAGGTAGTTTTCTAGTTAAATATATGGCGGATACAAGATTTAAAGCAATGGGAAATGGTACTAAGATATTATCTGCATTTGTTATATTTATGTTATTATTTATATTAGCAAAACTTCCTACTGTTGGAATTTATATAACAATATTATTAGTAATGTTTGCAATAGGAATTGTAACAACATGTATATTTAAAAGGAAAAAAAATACTGATATATCTAAAGTTAAGTAGTTATGGGGGAATATTATTATGAAATATTATAATATTGAAACAAAAGAAATATTAGAGTCATTAAATACTACTGAAAATGGTTTGAATGCAGACGAAGCAAAAAATAGACTTTTGAAAAATGGGCCAAATAAATTAAAGGAAACTAAAAAGAAAGGTATAATCTCAAAGTTTATAAGCCAATTTAAGGATTTAATGCTTATAATACTTATAATATCTGCAATTTTATCAGCTTTAGTTTCTGTAAAAACAGGAGAATCATTTACAGATACAATAGTAATATTATTTGTTGTTGTTTTAAATGCAATTTTAGGAGTAATTCAAGAAAGCAAAGCTGAAAAAGCAATAGAAGCTTTAAAAGATATGTCTTTACCATATATAAAAGTAAAAAGAGATGGAAAAGTACAGAGCATAAAAACAGAAGAAATAGTTGTAGGTGATATAGTACTTGTAGAAGCTGGAGATTCAATTCCAGCTGATATGAGAATTTTACATAACCATAGTTTAAGAGTTGAAGAAGCTGCTCTTACAGGTGAGTCGGTTCCTGTAGATAAACAAGATGCTGTTATACCTGGTGATAAGGAAATATCACTGGGCGATAGAACCAACATGTTATATTCTGGTAGTAGTGTTGTTTATGGTAGAGCAGAAGCAATAGTAGTATCAACGGGAATGGATACAGAACTTGGAAAAATTGCTGAAGCTATATCAAATCAAAAAGTTGAGATAACACCACTTCAAAAGAAAATAAATGAATTAAGTAAAGTTTTAACTGTTATTGTTATTGTGATTGCAGTTTTAATGTTCTTTATAGGAATGCTAGAAGGAAATCCAATATTAGAAGTATTTATGCTTGCTATATCTCTTGCGGTTGCTGCAATACCTGAAGGGCTTTCAGCTGTTATTACTATTACCCTTGCAATGGGTGTACAAAAAATGGCAAAAGAGAAAGCTATAGTAAGAAAATTATCAGCAGTTGAAGCTCTTGGTTCAACAGAAGTAATTTGTTCTGATAAAACAGGAACATTAACTCAAAACAAAATGACATTAAGAAAAATATATGTCGATATGAACTTAGTTGACGTGGAAAATGTTAATAACATTGATGAAATAACAAACGAAAATGGAATAGTAAAAGAAGATTTTAATATGCTTGCCAACATATCTATACTTTGTAATGATACTACATTTGGTGAAGATAAAGGAGCTAAAGTTTTACTTGGAGATCCTACAGAAACTTGTTTAGTTGATTTTGGTAAAAAGGTTGGATTTGATAAAGAAGAAATGGAAAAGCAACATCCAAGAATGGATGAATTACCTTTTGACTCAACAAGAAAAATGATGACGACTGTAAATGAGTTTGAAGATAAGTATGTAATCCTTACAAAAGGTGCTGTTGAATCAATTTTGGATAAGTCTAACAAAATTTTATTAAATGGAAAAGTAGAAGAATTTACCAATGAGTTAAAAGAGAAAATATTAGCTGAAAATCTTAGTATGGCCAAAGATGCACTTAGAGTACTTGCTTGTGCATATAGAATTACAGAAAAGAAAGATGTAATAGATAAATCTGAAGAAGATTTAGTGTTTGTAGGTCTTGTTGGAATGATAGATCCACCAAGGAAAGAAGCTAAAAGAGCAGTTGAAAAATGCTTTAATGCTGGAATGATACCTGTAATGATTACAGGAGATAATATAGATACAGCAATGGCTATTGCTAAAGAATTGGGAATATTAAAAGAGGGAAACAAGGCAATTACTGGACTTGAACTTGATAAGTTGAGTGATGAAGAATTATATAATCAAGTAGAAGATATAAGGGTTTACGCAAGAGTATCACCAGAGAATAAAATAAGGATTGTAAAGGCTTGGAAAAAGCGTGGAAAAATTGTTGCAATGACTGGTGATGGAGTAAATGATGCTCCAGCCTTAAAAGGTGCAGACATTGGTATCGGTATGGGTATTACTGGAACTGAGGTATCAAAAAGTGTATCTAGTATGGTACTTGCAGATGATAACTTTGCTACAATAGTTGTTGCTGTAAAAGAAGGAAGAAGAATATATAATAATATACAAAATGTTATTGCGTATTTACTTGCTTCTAATTTAGCCGAAGTATTGATAATATTTATAGCTACATTGTTCAATAAAGTTTTATTACTTCCAATTCAAATACTATGGATTAATCTTGTAACTGATACAATACCAGCAATAGCACTTGGATTTGAAAGAGAAGAAAGAAATATAATGAAGCAAAAGCCAAGGAATTCGAAAGAGAGTTTATTTACTCCATTTCTTATGGCAAGAATAATAGTACCAGGTGTATTAAAAGCTATAATTATATTTGTATTATATTTCGTTTTAGAAAATATGTACGATGCTACAATAGCTAGTGGAGCTGTATTTGTAACTTTATCTATAATTGAATTATTATTTGCATTTATTTGTAGATCAGATAGAAAATCTGTATTTAAAATTGGACTTTTAACAAACAAACTAATGTTACTTTGTATGCTTGGAGCAATACTATTACAGGTTGCCATTGTAACTATACCAGTATTATCTAGTTGGTTAAGAGTACCACAAATGCCACTTGGTGTACATATAGCCGTTATATGTATTGCTATATTTACAGCTATACTGTTTGAATTTGTGAAAATCATACTTGCAAAAGTGTTTAATAAAGAGGCAAAAAAATAGAATTTAAGGACCAAGTATTCATATTTGGTCCTTTTTGTACATAAGTTATATTATGAATATAGAAAGAAGGTGTAGCTTATGTTCGATAATGTTTTAAAAATGTTATTTGGAAATAATGGCTCAAGAAGAGGAAATAATAACTATAGAAATAGAGGAGGAGCAAAATTTATATATAAATTAGTACCATTTGAACAAGCAAGAATGATGATTGAAAATAATCAAGTTACTTTAATGGATGTAAGGACACCAAATGAATATGATTTGGTGCATATAAAAAATTCAATAAACATGCCAGTAGACGAAATAGAAAAAAGAATATTTACTTATAATCAAACTGACCCCATAATGGTATATTGTTCCAGTGGAACTAGAAGCAAAACGGCAATTCAAATATTAAATGGCCTAGGATATAATAACATATACATATGGGAGTATGGTGCACTTGCAACTTTTCCATACAAAAATATGTTAGTATATAGTGAAAATGTAAAAAAGGGGTATTGATATGATAAAAAAAGTTAATCAAGCGACATTTGACAGGGAAATAACTAATATTGAAGGAATATGTTTAGTAGATTTCTATGCAACTTGGTGTGGACCTTGCATGAGGCTTTCACCAATACTAGAAGAAATAGTAAATAGCAGATCAGATTATAGTATACTAAAAGTAGATGTTGATGAAAATCCAGAAATTTCTAGAAGGCATCAGATAGATACTATACCTACAATTTGTATATATAAAAATGGTAAATTAGTTGAAAAACAAGTTGGATTTAAAAATAAAGAACAAATAATAAAGCTGATAGAAAAATACAGTGACTAGCTTTCAAAACGTTTGTAATTAAAATGTAATGTAAATGTTACAAGATTGTAGTTGATTTTTATTTGATATTTATATATAATAAAAGTACTAAATTAATAAAAAATATTAATAAGAACAAAAGAGGTGTTAGTATGAAAGATTTTTGGGAAAATGAATGGAATTTATTTTTACAAGACATGAGAGAACTTGGTGAATTTTGCCTTCAACCAGTTGAAATTACTTGGCCAGGTAAGTCTAATTTAATGTTAAAACCAACTGTAGAAGAAGTAGAGCAAAAATGTGATCAAGTAGGTTTCTGGCAAAACGAATGGAATCTATTTAAACAAGACTTGCAAAATGCTAAAGATTTCTTAACTCAACCTGTAGAATTTAAATAATATAATAGAGTAATGTAAATATTATGATGTAATATCATAATATTTTTTTATATTATTTTACTGTATTATATATAAAATTATGGTAAAGTTATATATAATTAAAATACCATTATTTAAAATAAAACTTTAAATAAGATGTGATTTTGTAACATTACTGTAACATAAATAAAACAATTATGTTATTGCTTTTTTTTGACATATTATGTATAATATAGCTACAAGTGTAAGTGTTTATTTATGATACACTTATGTACAAAAGAGGTGTGAGAAATTATGTTTGAATTTTGGAAAAATGAATGGAAATTATTTTTAGAGGATCTTGGATCAATAAAAAATGCTTTTTCTAAAATATTCGGTAAAAAACAAGATTATTTATTATTACAATCTGCACAGGAGGAAGCTTCTCAAAATGAACCTGAAGCTGAAATACCAGTATTTATCCCTGACGCTATAGATCATAAAGTTACTGCATATTTTGGAGAAAATTTAGATGAATTAAGAGAAAATATGAGTGGGGATAAAACACAATATGATGTGTTGAGAAATTATGCACAATACTTTAAACCATATAATGAATCACAAGAAATGTGTAATAGTGCATTTAGAAAATATTACGATAGACATGCTTTAAAAATTGCAACTGAAGAATTACCAGTTGAACAAGCAAGAATTGTTCAAAACAATGTTGATCTATTTATAAAAGGGCAAGAAGTGTTTGGAGAAAATGGACAATTTATTGACTCTAGAGTAGACAGTATTTTTGATAAAGTGGGTATAGATAACGTTAATAAAATGGTAAACATACTTCATGATAATACTGAAGAAGGAGTTAATACACAAGGTGAAAGACTTTTTGCAGAAGTTATAACTTACATGGTTGATAATGGAATAAAAGTTGAAAAAGATAAACCATTAATAGAACCAGTAAAACATGTATTAGAAGAAAAATTAAATGATGTACATTCTAGCTTAAGAAATCATGAAGATTGGAATGATGAATATCAAGCTTTACTATCTCAAGAAAGAAAATATTTATATGCTTTAAATAGAATTGAACAATATGAGACTGAGCAAAGAATATCAGAATTCGAACAAAAAATAAATGATTTAGAAGCAATGTAATATATAGAAAATGAAATAAATGAGTCTGTTTACTATTAGGATTATAGTTGACAGACTTTTTGTGTTAGAAAAAAAGTCCAAATACTTGAAAATAGCAATATTATATGATATAATCTGAAAGTGATTATACACTAAATAAGGAGAGATGAATATGAAATGTATTTTATTATGTGCGGGATACGCAACTAGACTATTTCCATTAACTCAAAACTTTCCAAAAGCACTTTTAGAAGTTGGTGGAAGAGCAATTTTAGATTATACTTTAGATGAAGTGAATTCTATTAACGAAATAGATCATATATATCTAGTAACTAATGCAAAGTATACACCTCATTTTGAAGAATGGGCAAAATCAAAAAACAATATAAAACCAATCACTGTATTCAATGATGGTACAACTAATAATGATGACAGATTAGGTGCAATTGGTGATATGCAATTTACAATTGAAAAAGCAGGTATTGACGATGATATATTAGTACTTGCAACTGATAACTTATTTACTTTTAAGTTAAAAGATTTTGTTGAATTCTATAAAACAAAAAATGCTCCATCTGTTTGTGTAAGAGAAGAAGATGATATCAATCTTTTAAAAAGAGTTGGTGTAGCAAAATTAGACGAAGATATGAGAATTGTTGATTTTGTTGAAAAACCAGCTGAACCACAAAGTAAATATGCAGTTTACGCTGAATATATTTATCCAAAAAATGTTTTACCAATGATAAAAACATACTTAGAAGAAGGAAATTCTTGTGATGCTCCAGGAAATCTAGTAGCATATATGTATAAAAGATTACCAACATATGCTTATGCGTTTAATGGCGTTTGTTATGATGTAGGTACACATGAAGCTTTAGCACAAGTAAATGAAATATATAAACAAGGAAAATAATTAGAGGTTTTGTTTTTATAAAAAAGTAGGTAAAAAATATGAGTAGAAGTAAAATATCACGTAGTTTTTTAGTAGTAATATTTGTAGCATGTATTATATTTTTGGGTTACTTAGATATTAATATGATGATAAAAGGAGTCAATAGTACAATAGGTGTGCATACCAAACTAATAAAAGTTGGGTATGCTATTGCTCTTATTATGCTAGTCCTAATTTATATGTTTATAAAAGATAAATTATATAGAATGAAGATTAAAAGATCAAATTCTTTAATTTATAGATATATTTATTTATCAATAGTTGCAATAATATCTAGTTTACTTGGACTTACAAAAAGTATACAAACAATTCCAATAATAAATTTAATTGGTTATTTGATTTTAAATGTACTTATTGCATTCATTATAAAAAAGATTATATTTAATGTATCAAAAAGTGATATGTTATCTGTTCTTGGAATGACTGCGTACTCGATGTTACCAAACATTATACAAAATGAGTATATTAATCTTAATTCTTTGCTGTTATCTTTATTTGTAACATTATCAATTTTAATTTTACAATTATTGATCGACGAGTTAAAGCAAAGAGGAATGAAGACAAAAAAATATGTTATTGAAGCAACATTACTTGGGCTTTGTATTGGAATAACTATATTACTTGGAATAAATGCTTTTGTATGGTTAATATTATTAATAGTATTATTACTTATAACTGTAAATTTAGATAATACACATATAAATTTTTCTAAAAAAATAATGAAGAGTGTTACTCAAGAAAAAAGAGAACAGTTATATAAAATAGAAAGAATAAATATTAGTAAATTATTAATATCGATTTTAATAATGTTTATATTTATATGTGTTTTTTACTTTGCATCTAGATTTATCGCAAATAGTATTCCAGATACTGTAAGTAATGACTTTATAACTAATATAGTAAATGATATAAATGCTAACGATATTTCTAACATACGTATAAATATTGGAAATATAAAAGAAAGATTAAATAGCTTTTCTTCATATTCTACTACATATTATTTAATACTATATGTATATATATTATTTGTAGAGGTTTTAGCTTTTGTATTAAAAAGAAAATACGATACAAAATCTACCGCAATTAAAGCTATATTCTTATTAGTTTTAGCTTTTGTTATTATAACAAATGTAAATTTGATTGTATATCAATCAATGTTTACTATTATGCTTATTTTAATAGCTATTGTTAATACTTCTAATATATATTTAAATAGAGAAGAAAGAATTAAAATGCTTGTTGCATAAAAATGACAAAGGGAAGGTGAAATTGTGGCATACTATTCAGAAGATTTAATTGAAGAAGTAATATCTCAAAATGATATTGTTGAAGTTATATCTGAGTATGTGCAACTAAAAAAAAGTGGCAGAAATTATATGGGGCTCTGTCCATTTCATAGAGAAAAGACACCTTCTTTTTGCGTGTCTATGGACAAGCAGATATATAAATGTTTTGGATGTTCCGAGGGTGGAAATGTAATATCTTTTATAATGAAGTTAGAAAATCTTGACTTTTGGGATAGTGTAGAATTATTAGCACAAAGAGCTCATATTGATTTATCTAGATTTGAAGTAAGATCTTTTAGTAATAATACTAAGTTGCAAAAAAAGGAAGACCTGAAAGAAACATTATTTAAACTTAATAAAGAAGTTGGAATTTACTATCATAATAATCTTATTGAAATATTAAATTCTACTGGATATAATGAAGTAAAAGAATATGTAAAAAAAAGAAAGTTTGATTTAAATACTATAAAAAGATTTGGAATTGGTTATGCTAATGGAAAAGTACCACTATATAATTATTTATTAGAAAAAGGTTTTTCAAAATCTGAGATGATTGCAAGTGGAATAATTATGGAAAATTCAAAAGGTAAAATTTATGACAGGTTCTTTTCTAGGCTTATGTTTCCAATATTTGATATACGTGATAGAATAATAGCATTTGGAGGACGTGTTTTAGATAATTCTTTACCTAAGTATGTAAATTCACCGGAAAATGAAATATATTTTAAAGGTAAGAATTTATATGCTATGAACTTAGCTAAAAAAGAGAAACTAGATAATATAATTATTGTAGAAGGCTACATGGATGCTATAGCATTACAAAAAAGTGGATTTAAAAATGCGGTAGCTTCTCTTGGAACGGCACTCACAGAAAATCAAGCTAGACTTATTAAAAAGTATACAGATAATGTAATAATAGGGTATGATCAAGATGGTGCTGGACAAGATGCTACTATGAGAGGTCTTGACATTTTAGCTGCTAGAAAGTTAAATGTTAAGGTTTTGATACTTGATAAAAGTGATGTTAAAGATCCTGATGAGTATATAAATAAATATGGTCCAGAAAGACTTAAAAATTGTTTGGATAATAGCATTTCATTAGTTGAATTTAAGGTAAAGAAACTTGAAAAATCTATAGATATAAACAATATTGATTCTAAAATAAAATTTTTAACTGGTGTTGCTGATATAATGGCAAAAATTGAAAATGATATTGAAAGAGATTTATATATTGATAAAATAGCAAGAAAGTATGATATTGGTACAGGACCAATTATAAAAGAAGTTGAAAAAAGATTAAAAAAAGCCTCAAATGATGAAATAGTTATCGATATGCAAAGTATTAATAGAAAAATGCAGTTAGTAACTAATATAAGAAAAAGACAAGAACAATATATAATTGCATTAATTCTTTGTAAAGATAAAAAAATACAAGAAGAAATTTTTGATAAAATAAAACCGGAAGATATACATGATGAAAATGTTAGAAATATATATAATTTTTTAATTGATTTAAAAAACAATTTTGATATTAATAAAATAGATATATTATCAAAAGTAAGAGATGAAGAGATGGTAAAAGAGTTAACAGAAATAATGTACATTGATTTATCTATGTCTGATAGAAATAAGCTATTTCATGATGTTATAAAAAACAAGAATAAGGAAAAACTATTTCTAAGAAGAGATGAAATTTTAAAAAGAATTTCTGAAAATATAACGTCAGATGAAAAAGAAATTTTAAATTTTGAGTTAAATCAAATAGTAGTAGAGTTATCTAAACTAAAGTAAAGGAGTAAAAAGATGAGTAAAAAGGTAAATGAAAATCTTGAAGAAGAAAAAGTAGAAAAGGTTGCAAAGTCTAAAAAAATAAGTGCTGATTCAAAAGAAGTTGTTAAAAAGGAAGAAAAAGAAAATAAAACAACAGAAATGTCAGATGAACAAAAAGAATATGTAAAAAAATTTATATCAAAAGCTGCTCTTGATAAGAAAGTTAATTACAATGAAATGATGAAGGAATTAACAAGTAAAAATTTCTCTAAAGAGCAAATAGCTAAAATATATAACGAATTATCTAATGCAAATATTGATATAATTTTAGATAGTGGAAAAGAAGAAGACAAAAAGAATAATATGGATTTATTAGATGACGCAGAAGAACAAATGGATGACGAATCATCATTAGATGATATAGATGTTGCAGTAGATTCTGCACCATTAGAAGAAACTTCTACTATGGCTGAGCTTGATATAGAACCTAATTTAGAGGATATAGATGAGATAGAAAAAGATATGTTATTTCAAGATATGAAAGATATGTCTTTTGTTGAAAATTTAAATGTAGATGATCCTGTAAAAATGTTCTTAAAAGAGATAGGAAAAATTAGGCTTCTTACATATGAAGAAGAAAATATATTAGCTGAGAGAATGTTAAAAGGAGATAAAGAGGCTAAGAAACAACTTATTGAATCAAATTTAAGATTAGTTGTAAGTATTGCTAAAAAATATATAGGAAGAGGAATGCATTTCCTAGATTTAATTCAAGAAGGAAATCTTGGATTAATAAAAGCGGTTGATAAATTTGATCAATCAAAAGGATATAAATTTAGTACATATGCTACTTGGTGGATTAGACAAGCAATTACAAGAGCAATAGCTGACCAAGCAAGAACAATAAGAATTCCTGTTCATATGGTAGAAACAATTAATAAGCTAATTAGAACTTCTAGACATTTATTACAAACTTTAGGAAGAGAACCTACTCCAGAAGAAATAGCAGCGGAACTAGAGATGCCTGTTGAGAGAGTTAGAGAAGTTCTTAAAGTCGCTCAAGATCCTATATCACTTGAAACACCTGTAGGTGAGGAAGATGAAAGTAACCTTGGAAACTTTATACCAGATGAGGATGCTCCATCACCTTCTGAGCAAGCAGCGGATGTGTTATTAAGAGAGCATATAGAAGAAGTTATGCAAACATTAACACCAAGAGAAGCTAAAGTATTAAAACTTAGATTTGGTTTACAAGATGGAAGAATGAGAACTCTTGAAGAGGTAGGAAAAGAGTTTGATGTTACTCGAGAAAGAATAAGACAAATTGAAGCAAAAGCTCTAAGAAAATTAAGACATCCAAGTAGAAGTAAAAGGTTAAAAGATTTTATGAATACTGAAATGTAATTTATGTATAAATATAAAAAAATTGTAAATAATATTAATAAGTACATTATTTTTTCTGTACTTATTAATACAAATTAGCCTTGATTAGTTGAGAGGTGTTTTGTTAAAAAGACTGTAGATTATTATTCAATCTATGGTCTTTTTATAATATTATAACCTTATAGCTGTATTAAAAAATGATCTAAATCTCTTAAAGCCAGGATACTGATAAATAATTTAAATTTATAACAAAAGATATTGCAAAAGAAAAAAGAATGTGTTAGAATAAATATATATCAAGGATGAGATATACAAAAGAAGAGGTTTAGATTATGGTAACAAAAGAACGTATAAATAGCATTGAACTACACACACACACACACACACACACA
>CALXJG010000004.1 GCA_944388565.1 uncultured Clostridia bacterium | reverse complement strand
GAATCAAAAATATAAAACGAGAATATGACAACACTTTTTAGGAAAAAAGTTGTTGCATTGGCAATGAAAATTTTGCAGTGTCAATCAAAAATAAAATAAGTTGTAAAATATATTGACAAAAATATATCATTAGTGTATAATATTTATTGTCAGTATAATACTACAACTTTTTGGCGGCATAGCTTAGTTGGCTAGAGCGTTCGGTTCATACCCGAAAGGTCATTGGTTCGACTCCAATTGCCGCTACCATATTTTTTAACTAAAAGTTAATATATTAACTTAAAAAGATGTCTAAAATTATTAGGCATCTTTTTTGTAATAAGGAGGCTAAAAATATGATAGATATTGAAAACTATTTAAACAACTTTTATAAGGGCACAAAAAATCCCTCATTAGATGCAATGAGATTCTTCATGAATGAATATAATAATTTTGAAAGTGAAATGAAATTTATTCATATAGCTGGTACTAATGGAAAAGGCAGTTGTACAGAAATTATAAGCAATATATTAAGGATTCAAGGATATAAAGTTGGTAAATTTATCTCTCCCCATTTGATTAAATACAATGAAAGAATAAGTATTAATAATAAACTTATTTCAGATGAAGAAATGTCTTCTTTGATTGAAGAATTAAAACCTAAAATAGAATTATATAATAAAAAAGAAAATAATAATATCACATTATTTGAACTAATTACAACTATTGCCTTACTATATTTTTATAGAAACAATGTGGATTTTGTAATTTTAGAAACAGGACTTGGTGGATTATATGATTGTACGAATATAATCAGTAGTCCTTTAGTATCTATCATTACCTCTATTGGTTATGACCATATGCAAATATTAGGTAATTCTCTACCAGAAATAGCTTATCAAAAAGCTGGAATAATTAAATCGAATTCTAATACTGTAATATTTGAACAAGATAAAGAAATAATAAATGTCTTTATAAAGCAATGTGAAAAGAAAAACAATGCACTGCATATTGTAAGCAAGAATGATATTTCAAATTATAGTTATGATTTAAATTATCAATATTTTAATTATAAAAATATACCTGATTTAAGAATAAATTTGAAAGGGAAAATGCAAATTCAAAACGCAAGTTTATGTTTAGAAACAATAAATATATTAAAAACTCTTGGATACTTTATATCTGATGAAAGTGTGAAAAAAGGTCTAAGTACTGTAGTTCATAGAGGTAGAATGGAAGTTTTAAGTAATAATCCTTTAGTAGTATATGATGGAGCTCATAACGAACCTGCTATCTTAAATCTACTAAATATGATAAATATGTATTACTCTGATCTTAAAAGAGTATATATTATATCTATTTTAAAAAGAAAAGATTATGACAATATGTTAAAATTATTATCACAAGATAAAACTGCCTTATTTATATTAACATCTGGAAATGACTTAAAAAGATATGCTTCAAAAGAAGAATTATTTTATTCAGCTAAAAAGTATATAAATCCAAAATCAATATTAAAATTGTCACTTACTAATGCAATAAAATACGTTATGACCTCTTCTACTAACTCTGTGAATTTATTTGTTGGTAGTTTTTATACATATAGTACTATATTTAAAGAAATAAGTTTATTAATTAGAAGTAAACTATAAATCAAACATCAATATTAATTTAAGAAAAAGAAGCAAACTAAATTAGGTTTGCTTCTTTTTTAATTATTAAATATCTTTCTCATTAAAGTAATTACTTGTCTCTTGAAGATTAACAAAACTTAATTGTCTTTCTGCCTCATATGCAACAATAGCAACACTATTTGATAAATTAAGTGATCTAATTCCCTCTCTCATTGGAATCCTTACAGCATGTTCCATATTTTCAAGTATGTAATTTTCAGGTAATCCTCTTGTTTCAGCACCAAATACTATATAGCAATTATCTTCATATTTTACATCAGTATATACTCTTTGAGATTTAGTTGAAAGTAGATATATATTATTTGACTTAACTTTACTTTTAAAATCTTCTAAATTTTCATATTCAATAATCTTTACTTTATCCCAATAGTCTAGTCCTGCTCTTTTCATATTCTTTTTTACTGCTTTTTCTGAAATATCAAATCCATATGGTTTTACTAAATGAAGTGTTGCTCCAATAGCAGCGCAAGTCCTTGCAATATTACCTGCATTTTCTGGTATTTCTGGTTCTACTAATACTACATTAATTGACATATAATCTCTCCTTTTTTCAAGTAAGATTATACCATTTGAGTATACTATTGTCAAACATTAATTATAACTTAGATAACGCTTCCCAGGTATTAGTACCTACTATTCCATCAGGTGTTAAATCATTTAATTTTTGAAATTCTATTACAGCAGCTTTTGTTTTAGGGCCAAATATTCCATCAACCTTTAATTTACCGATACTTGGATATTTATCAGCTGCTATATTTAAATACTCTTGTAACTCTTTTACAAAATCTCCTGTACTACCTTCTGAAATAATATTTTCAGACTGATCTAAAAAATCTACACCATTTACTAATGCATCTACTCTATTTGGATTTTTGTTACTTAAATATTGTAATTTATTCCATGTCATATCATCTACAATTCCACTTGGGGTTAATCCATTTAATTCTTGGAATTCTTTTACTGCATTTTTAGTTGCACTATTAAATATACCATCAATAGTAACGATAGGTAAACTTGGATACAATGTTACAACATCAAGTAAAAGCTCTTGCAATTTCTCTACTTCTCTACCATTATCTCCTTCATATAATGTTTTCATTTTAATTTTATCATTTAAAATATTATTTGGTTTTTTATTCATGTATTTTTTATTCATATTATACATCATATTCTTTCTGTTATTAAATCTAATTTTTCTCATATCTATTCACCTTCCTACCTTATTATATTTATCTTGCTATTAGTTTAGAACTATGGTCATTTTACTTGAATAACATAAGGATTAATGGTAAAATATATATAAGGTGAGTATATGAAACATTATATTATGGTTAATCCAGCAGCTGGAAATAAAAAAGGATTAAAACGTGGCATTACTATAAAGAAATTACTCAATAAATATAACATAGATTCTACAATAGTTGTTTCAGAACATCCAGGTCATTTAACAGAACTTGCTTTACAATTATCACGCAAACATAAATGTAGATTTTATAGCGTTGGTGGAGATGGAACTTTAAATGAAATAATATCAGGTATGATTGGTAGTTCTTCAGACATAGTTGTAGTTCCATGTGGAACTGGAAATGATTTTGTAAAAAGTATATCAAAATATATGAGTATGAGAAAGATAATTATTAATTCTATAAATAAAGACTCAACTCCTACTGATATTTTAAAATTAAACAAAAATAGATACTGTATTAATATATTAAATTGTGGGTTTGATGCAATGGTTGCCAAAAACGTAGATTTATTTAGATCTATTCCATTTATATCTGGTAAGGCAAAATATAATTTATCCATTCTTTATACATTACTTAGAAATAGAAATTACAAATTTAAATTAAGAATTGATAACGATAATATATTAAAACAAAACTTTACTTTAGTTGCAATTGCAAATGGTAAATACTATGGTGGTGGTATATGTCCATGTCCTGATGCAAATCCTACTGATAATATGCTAGATATATGTGCTGTTGACTCGACACGTGTAAGAGAAAAAGTAGTATTGTTACCTAAATACAAAAAGGGAAAACATACTGAACTTACTAAAGCACATATATTAAAAGGAACTAAAGTTCAACTTGTGTCAACAAGACCATTCCCTATAAGTATTGATGGAGAAGTTTTCTATGATAAAAAAGTATCTGCACAGATAGTTAAAAATGCAATAAATATCGTGCATATATAACAAAAAAAGTATAGCCTAAGCTATACTTTTTTATTTATTCTTCTTCATTTTCGTCGTCATCAATTTCTACATTTGTTCTTGGTTTTAATAATGGATATAATACTACATCACGTATATTATAACTATTAGTTAAGAATTGTAAAAATCTGTCTATACCAAGTCCCCAACCAGATATTGGAGGCATACCAAATTCCATAGCTTTAATATACTCATGATCAATACTCATAGCTTCTTCGTCACCGTTTTCTTTTAATTTTGCTTGCTCTATAAATCTTTTCTCTTGCTCTCTTGCATCAACAAGCTCAGAATATCCATTTATTATTTCTTGACCATTTACTATAAGTTGAAATCTATCAGTAATTGAATTATTTTCGTCATTTGCACGTGCAAGTGGTGATAAATCAATAGGATGTTTAATTAAGAATGTTGGATTTATTATTTTAGGTCTACTTACTTTTTTATAAAGTAAGTCAATTAAATTACCTCTTCCTAAAGATTCAATATTCTCATCTTCTAATTCTATATTACATCTTCTTATCTCATCAAGTAACTCTTTGGCAGTTTCAAACTTATCTATATCGATACCACAATCTTTTATAAGTAGGTCTCTAAAAGAAACCTGTCCCCACTCACCGCCAAAATTAATAGTTTTATCTCCTATTACTACATCTAGATTTCCATTAAATAACTTACCAATTATGTATATAATCATTTCTCTCATAAGTTTCATATTATCTTCATAGTTATAATATGCACTATAGCCTTCTATCATTGTAAAGTCTTGTAAATGATTTACACTTATTCCTTCATTTCTAAAATCTCTTGCAATTTCAAATATATTATTAAATCCACCAATTATTAATTTTTTCAAAGTTAATTCAGGTGATATTCTTAAAAATACATCTGTGTCATACGTATTATGATGAGTAATAAAAGGTCTAGCAGTAGCTCCAGAAGCTGTATTTTGTAGTATTGGAGTTTCTACCTCAATAAATCCTTTGCTATCTAAGAATTCTCTCATATATTTAATAAAATTAGATCTAAGTAAGAATCTCTTTTTAGTCTCATCATTCATTATTAAATCTAGATGTCTTTCTCTATATAAAATTTCTTGATTTGTAACTCCATGGAATTTTTCTGGTAATGGTCTGTACGCCTTTCCTAAGAAAGTATATTCTTTTATTCTTAGAGTTTGTTCTCCTGTTTGAGTTTTAAATATTTCACCTTTTACACCAATAAAATCTCCTACATCTAAAGTTTCATGTATAAGCTTGTACAATTCTTCTCCAACTTCATCCTTTTTTAAACAAAGTTGTATACGACCTTCTACATCTCTTAAATCTAGGAAAGAAATTTTTCCCATTTTTCTTTTAGACATAACTCTTCCAGCTATAGAAACATTTTCTGTTCCTTCAGGTAAAGTCATTGCTTCTTTAATAGAATGAGTTGTAGTATATTTATCTGGTCTTGTATTAATTCCTAATTCTTTTAATTTTTCTTCCTTTTCAAGACGTATCTTAATTAAATCATTTTTTAAATCCATAATTCCTCCAAAAATATTACAATCTTTGTATGCTTAAAATTTTATATTTCATTACTCCACCTGGAGTTTCAACCTCAACTTCTTCTCCTTTTTTCTTACCAATAAGAGCTTTTCCTACAGGTGACTCATTTGATATTTTATTTTCTGCCATATTAACTTCAGTTGCTCCTACAATACCATATGATATGTCTTCATCAAATTCGTAATCATGTACTGTAACTAAAGTACCTACACCAGCTTTTCTTGTTGAAACGTCATCATCATCAACGACTTTAGCAAGTCTTAGTGTATTCTCTATTTCAATTATTTTTGCTTCAAGTAAAGCTTGTTCATTCTTTGCATCATCATATTCAGAATTTTCAGATAAATCTCCAAATTCTCTAGCTACTTTAATTCTTTCTGCTACTTCCATTTTTCTAGGTCCTTTTAAAACCCTTAATTCTTCTGCTAATTTATTATATCCTTCTTGTGTAAGGATAATCTCTCTATCACTCATTGTTTTTTACCTCCCAATATTTAATGTATATAATACAATAAACAACATTATTATTATACACTATCTGTCAAGTTTTAAGTTCATATCCTCTAAAATTAGGGCTCCTAACTTATTCTTGCTAAAGTTATCATCTGATAGTTCAAGCCTATTAAACAAAGTTGATAACTCATATTTATTTCTTTTATATAATTTAATATTCTCATTATATATATCATCATCTGCATTATTTAAATCTATATATTTTGATTTTTTTCTAAGAATATAGTGAGAATAAAAATCTTCTTTTTTTACTTTACTAAACATTAAATAAATATTATATTCTTGAATATTTCTTCTTTGTATTATATCTATTGTAGAACCAAATTCATCATTTAATTCATCTATAGATGTTGATAATTTTTTATAATCAATTTTATTTATTCCATTCATTCTAAGTACATCAATAAATTTATATCTTAAAATATACTCTTTAAGTTTATCTTCTATGTAGTCATTAATATCATTAAAGATAGCAAGTATTTTTAACTTATTTTGATTTATTGAATGTTCTTTTACATAATCATCAATATATTTAGTTAAATGATTTGACATTTTATTATCAATTAGTATTTCTTTTAATGATAAATCTTCTCTTTTTTTCTTTAAAGTATTAACTATATAGTTTTTGTATATATTACCATTTTCGTTTTCAAAGTAATTACTAAACACAATATTTAACTTATCGATATTTTTAATCCTATTTTTTAAATCATTTTCAAAATATAATCTTCTTATATTTTTTTTGTTATTTGCAATATTTTCTAATATATCTTTATTTATCTTTAAGCTAATATTATTTGTCATAGTGCCATTTTTCAAAAAATCTTCTACTAGCTCATATTTTAATATATTAGTCTTTGCTTTGTATTTTATATTACTTAAACTAAACTTTTTTTGAGCCTTTGTTTTACTATCTAAATTAGAAATATCTATAAAAAGAGTATTCATATATATCACCTCATAATAAATTACAAAATATATATATGAATATTAGAAAAACCATATTACTTTTCTTCTTTTATTTCATCTTTTTTTACAATATTCTTAATCATAGAAGCATTTTTTGTTCTATCAAGTTTTTTAAGCAACAATGCTTTTAATTCATCTCCAGTTAAATTTCTAGTTAGTTTTCCTGCTTCTGCAAGTGATATAATTCCGGTTTCCTCAGAAACAACAATTACTAAAGCATCAGATATTTCAGTAATACCAACAGCGGCTCTATGTCTTGTTCCTAAACTTTTTGGCACTGTAACCTCAGAAGCAAGAGGTAATATACATTTAGCTGCTAATATTTGCGTTTTATCAATAACTATTGCACCGTCATGAAGTGGTGTCCTTGGCATAAATATGTTTTGAATTAGTTCTGATGAAACTTTAGCAGAAAGTCCTATTCCTTCTTTTAATACTTCTTCAATTTTTGTATTTCTTTCTATTACAATTAAAGCACCTATTTGTTTAAGTGACATTATTTCAACTGCTTTAACTATTTCGCTTATAGAATGTTTAACTAGTATATTATCGTCCATATCAAATACATCGACAATTTTACTTCTACCAATTTTTTCAAATACATTTCTAAGTTCTGGTTGAAATACAACTATTAAAAGTAACATACCATATGTTAAGAAATTAGTAAGTATAAAATTAAGTATTACCATGTTAAATATTTTTGCTATTATTAATAGTCCTATTAAAAGCAACATACCCTTAAAAATATGTTGTGCTCTAGTTTGCTTTATAAATTTATAAAAATAAATTATAAGTAAAGTAACTATAGCAACATCAGCTAGCAATATAAGTACTCTCATAGGGCTTGTTAAATCTAATGCTTCTACAAAATCATAAATCATAGATACAAATCCATTTATAATTTCTTGCATTATATCACCTCTTCCTTTGTACACTTTATTATTTATACACTTTGGATTGCAGATATTAATACAGCAAACATTGAAAATACCATTGAGAATAATAATATTCCAACTACTACATATTTTGCAACATTAGCAGCGCCTTTTTTTGCATTCTTCATACTTTTTCCCCCTATTAAAAATCAAATTTATCTTCAAACCAGTCAAGTAATTCATCAATTTTTACTCTAACTTGTTCCATACTATCTCTTAATCTTATAGTCACACAATTATCAGTTGGAGAATCAAAATCATATGTTATAGCAAATGGTGTACCAATTTCATCTTGTCTTCTATATCTTTTTCCTATACTACCAGTTTCATCAAAATCTACGTTATACTTTTTAGATAGCATATCATATATTTTTAAAGCCTCTTCAGATAGTTTCTTTGAAAGTGGTAATACAGCAATTTTTATAGGTGCAAGATATGGATGTAAGTGTAAAACTACTCTACTATCATTTTCATCTATCTTTTGCTCTTCATACGCATCACATAAGAACATAAGCATAAGTCTATCAACACCAACTGCTGGTTCTATACAATAAGGTATATACTTTTCATTAGTATCAGGATCTAAATATGTTAAATCTTCACCAGAAGCTTCCATATGTCTTGATAAGTCATAATTAGTTCTATCTGCTATTCCCCATAACTCACCCCAACCAAATGGAAATTTATATTCAATATCAGCAGTCGCATTACTATAGAAAGATAATTCTTCTTTAGTATGATCCCTAAATCTTAAATTTTCCTTAGTAGCACCTAAATTTAATAGAAAATTTATACAATAATCTTTCCAATATGCATGCCATTTTAAATCTTCACCAGGTTTGCAGAAAAACTCTAATTCCATTTGTTCAAACTCTCTAGTTCTAAAAGTGAAGTTTCCTGGGGTTATTTCATTTCTAAAAGATTTCCCTTGTTGTCCTATACCCATAGGTAATTTTTTACGTGTTGTTCTTAATACATTTTTAAAATTAACAAACATACCTTGAGCTGTTTCAGGTCTTAAATATATTTCAGATTTTGCATCTTCTGTTACACCTTGAAATGTTTTAAACATCATATTAAATTGTCTTATATCTGTAAAATTTAATTTACCACATTCAGGGCATACAATATTATTCTCTTTAATGTAATTAATTGTTTGTTCATTACTCCAGCCATCAGCTATTACATCTTTACCATTTTTGGCAGCCCATTCTTCTATAAGTTTATCAGCTCTATGTCTTGTTTTACATTCCTTACAATCAATTAATGGGTCTGAAAATCCGCCTACATGACCAGTTGTAACCCAAACTTGTGGATTCATTAGAATTGCAGTATCTATAGCTACATTATATCTATTCTCCCTAATGAATTTTTCCATCCAAGCCTTTTTTACATTATTTTTTAATTCTACACCTAATGGACCATAGTCCCATGTATTAGCAAGACCTCCGTAAATCTCAGACCCTGGATAAACATATCCTCTTGTCTTACATAGATTTACGATCTTTTCCATTGAATCTACCAATATTATTCCTCCTCAATTGTTATATCTAATACACCATGTTTTTTATCAACTAATTCGCCTTCATTAAATATAATGTGAACTTTTGAATCTTTAATATAATAATTCTCTAGTCCTGTTAAAGCATAAGTAAAGTCTGACTCATCCATTAACTTCTTAGATACAACATAACCTTTTATTGAATTTCTAACAATCATTTTATAATCTTTTCCAAGCATTGAAACTAAAATATCATTTTCTGCTATTTCTTCTCCTGTTTCTAAATCAATATTAAAGCACTCTACCTTATCTGTAGTTGACTTATTAGCTGAGTCATCAATTACTCTTTGATGAAGTGTAAGTGACAATATTCTTTTTCCCATTAAAGTATTATCATACTTATTATATGTTACTGTATAAGTATATTTATATTCTGCATCTTTCATTTGCTCTTTTAAGCTTAAATATCTTTGTGTATATTGATCATCGATTTTGTTATTTAATTCTTCTAATTTCTCTTTTCCTATACTTATTACTGGTATAGTAATGTTTGCTTTTATGTTAGCATTTTCCTGATCTGTTATTTTTTTATCTTCAACTTTATATTCAATATCTTCTAGATTTATAGTAGGAACAGTTTCCTCATTTGACAAATCTACTAAGTTTTGAACATCCGATTTATTTTGCCCTATTATTTGTGGTTCACTTTCACTTTTTAAAGCTAAAACTATTAAAGCTCCACCAATTATAACAAACAAAAAAAACGCTATAATAGGTCCTTTTGAACTCTTTTTTGTTTCTTGATATCTCATTGTTTCCATATATTTATCACCCTCGCATATATTTTACTACATAATTACTCATTTTTCAACATTTTTCATTTATATTACATACATTGTTACATTTATTTTCTTATAGATTTTACATTTATATTTATTCCAAATAAATTTATTCCTGTTGCAAAATCTATAGCATATATAGCAACATTCCTTATTTCAGAACTTAACTTTGGGATGTTTTTTCCAAACTTAATTTCTATATCTATATCAAGTTTCATTCCGTCATTATATTTTTGTGTATTTACTCTAAAAACCTTAGTAACTCCATCAACTTTAGATACTGCATAAGATACAATACTATTAATTACATTATCTGAAATATAATATTTTCCAAGATAGCTATATGTTGGTCTTATAATAGTTTTCTCTGTTTCTTGTTCATTTTCATCTTTATTAAAAATATTAAATATTTTAAGAGAATCTAAAAAATAACCTGAAAACTGTTTTTTTATTTCAAAAGTAGGAACAGGAACAACATGTTTACCATCTTCTACTCTCGATTTTCTAGCTTTATTAATTTGTTCTTCAGATGCTACATCCTCAATATATATAGTTTTATATATTTCTCCTAAATCTAAATTAGTAGCAATCTTTTTTACCATATCATCAGATGTTCCAAGTATTAATATTTTATCTGGTTTTTCAACATTTAATACCTTTTTCATTTCATCTTGTCTAGATTTTTCTAGAAAAATAGCAGCTTTAACAGAAGCAATAAAATTTGCTTCTGTCTTAGCTGATTTTCCTGCAATTACTTTTGTATTTTTTATTAAAATAGCATCATCAATAATATAATGTATATCATTTTCTTTAGCTACAGACTGAGCATTATAACTTTTACCAGTACCAGTCTTTCCTACAAACGCATATACTTGCATTACTTCACCTCTATACTTTCATAAGGTCTTTTGCTGTTAAACTAAATTTTCCATCATTTTCAATATCTATTACTTTTACTAAAATATCATCCCCTACTGTTAATACATCTTCTACCTTTTTAACTCTTTCATTTGATATTTTAGAAATATGAAGTAATCCTTCTTTACCAGGTAATATTTCAACTAAAGCTCCAAATTGCAAAATTTTTGTAACTTTACCCATGTATGTTTTATTAAGTTCAACTTCAGCAGTTATATCTTCTATTGTTTTAATAGCTTGATCTAATTTCTCTTGGTCTACTCCAGCAACAAATACTGTTCCGTCATCTTCTATATCAATTTTTACGCCTGTTTCCTCAATTATTTTGTTTATAACTTTACCGCCAGTACCAATAACATCACGTATTTTTTCTGGATTTATTTTTATAATTTCTATTTTTGGTGCATATTTAGATAGATGTGTTCTTGGTTTATCTATTGCTTTTAACATTACTTCATCTAAAATATATTCTCTTGCTTTTTTAGTTCTTGCAAAAGCCTCTTCTATTATTTCATATGTTAAACCATCTATTTTAATGTCAACCTGTATAGCTGTTATACCTTTCTTAGTACCAGCAACCTTAAAGTCCATATCGCCAAAGAAATCTTCAATTCCTTGTATATCTGTAACCATTATATATTTTGTAGAATCATCTGGCATAGTAAATAATCCTGTAGATATTCCAGCAACAGGTGCTTTTATTGGGACACCTGCATCCATAAGAGCAAGTGTTGAACCACATATACTTCCTTGAGAAGTAGAACCATTAGAGCTTAGTACTTCTGATACAACTCTAATTGTATATGGAAATTCTTCTTTTGAAGGGATAACTGGTTCTAAAGCACGTTCTGCTAATGCACCATGTCCTATTTCTCTTCTACCAGGTCCACGTGCAGCTCTAGCTTCACCCACACTGTATGGTGGCATATTATAGTGATGCATATATCTTTTTGTTACTTCTTCATCAATACCATCAAAAGTTTGCTCTTCTGATACTGTACCAAGAGTAACCATAGATAATACTTGAGTTAGTCCACGTGTAAATAATGCACTACCATGAACTCTTTCAAATAGTCCAACTTCTGCACTAAGTTCTCTTATTTCATCATTTCCACGACCGTCAACTCTTTTATTTTCTTCTATTACTAAATTTCTTACGGCTGTTTTTTCTGCTTTATATAAAGCTTCATTTATCATAGATTTATTAGCTTCATATTCTTCTTCGCCGTATTTTTTTATATATTCTTCTTTTACAAATTCATTTACTTTAGTTACATTTTCATCTCTTGTAGTCTTACTTTTTGTTTGAACTGCCTCTTTAAATTTATCTGTTGCAATCTCTGCAATGAAGTTTTTTAAGTCCTCAGGTATTGCAAAAGACTTATAACTTGCTTTTGATTTACCTATTTCTTTTTTTATTTCTCCAATAAATTTGCATAGTTCTTTTATTTCAGTATGTGCAAGTTTTATAGCTTCAAGCATTTTTTCTTCTTCTACTTCTGATGCACCAGCCTCAATCATACATACTTTTTCTGGTGTTGCAGATACAGTTAAATCAAGCAAAGATTTTTCTCTTTCTGCAAGATTTGGATTTAATATTAACTTACCATCAACAAGTCCAACTTTTGTTGTACCAACTAAAACATCAAAAGGTATATCAGAAATATTAAGTGCAATTGATGCTCCAATAGATGCTGGTACTTCTGGAAGTACATCAGGATCAACTGCTAAAACTAATACATTTATTGAAGTATCATTTCTATAGTCCTTTGGGAATAAAGGACGCATTGGTCTATCAATAACACGTGATACTAAAATGGCTTTTGTAGTTGGTCTTCCTTCTCTTTTAATATATCCTCCTGGTATTTTACCAACAGCATATAATCTTTCTTCATAGTCTACAGAAAGAGGTAAAAAATCAATACCATCTTTTGGTTCTTTAGACATTGTTACATTTACAAGTACTGCTGTTTCCCCATATCTAACTAAACATGAGCCATTTGCAAGTGGTGCCATTTTTCCTGTCTCTACCACAAGCTTTTTACCTGCAAACATAGTTTCAAATTTTTTATACATAAAAATCCTCCTTATATGAAATAAAGGTTGTAATAATAATTTCTAAGCTACATACATATAACTCACAAATTATTACTACAATTACCCCTTTATTTCCGAATATATTATACTATAATATATCAAATTCTTCAAGTAAAATAATAAATAATATTAAAAACGATGCCAAATTCTCATAATGAAATTTAACATCGCTTTTAAATCATCTATATTTTTTATAACTTATGAAAGTTCTGTTTCATAACCATTTTTAAACATATCTATTTGCTTCGGAAAATTGTTTTAATAACAGTACTTTCTTAAATAAACTCTTTACAAATTACAATTTTTTTGGAAATTCCAACTATCTTTACACATATCTTCTAAATTTTTATGTGCTACAAATCCAAGCTCGTTTTTTGCTTTAGTCGGATCTGCATAACATTTTGCAATATCACCTGGTCTACGTGGTGCTATTTTGTATGGTACCTTAACATTATTTGCCTTTTCAAATGCTTTAACCATATCTAAAACACTATATCCTGTTCCAGTACCAAGATTATATATGTATAATCCCTTTTCTTCTTTATCAAGTTTATCTAATGCTTTTATATGTCCAATAGCTAAATCAACTACATGTATATAATCTCTTACACCTGTACCATCTGGCGTATCGTAATCATTTCCAAAAACAGATAATTCGTTTAAAGTACCAGCTGCCACTCTTGTAATATATGGCATTAAATTATTTGGAATTCCTTGTGGTTCTTCTCCAATAAGTCCACTTTCGTGTGCTCCTATTGGGTTAAAATATCTTAATATACAAATATCTAAGCTATTATCTGCATTATATATATCTTTTAATATTTGCTCTATAAATAATTTAGTTGTACCATATGGATTTGTTGTACCACCTGTTTTACATTCTTCTGTTATTGGTATAATTTCTGGATCTCCATATACAGTTGCTGACGAACTAAATACAAATTTCTTTACACCATATTTTCTCATTGTATCAAGTAAAACTAATGCACCTGAAACATTATTTATATAGTACTCAATTGGTTTTTTTACTGATTCTCCAACAGCTTTGTAACCTGCAAAGTTTATTACTGAATCAATTTCATTTTCTTCAAATACTTTTTCTAATTTTTCTCTATCAAGATAATCCATTTCATAAAATTTAAAATCTTTTCCTGTTATTTTTTTTATAGCCTCTATAGCCTTTGGTTTACTATTATAAAAGTTATCTATTACAACTATATCTCTTCCGCTATTTAATAATTCAACACATGTATGTGAGCCAATATATCCAGCACCACCTGTTACTAAAACTTTTTTCATTTTTACCTCCTAAAAAAACACTTAGAACTATTTGTTCTAAGTGTATTATATACTATTCAATATATATATGTCAATACTACTTTAAAAGTGAAAGCCACATTTGTTTTATACTATCTGGATAGAATCTAGCAACATTCTTTCTGGCATTTTCTCCCATTTCGTGTCTTCTTACAGTACTTTCAATAAGTAGGTTAATCTTCTCCTCCATTTTTATTACGCTTCTTTCAGCAATTAAAAAGCCATCTTCATCATCAGTTATTATTTCTCTTGGCCCAACATCTATATCAAAACTAACACAAGGTAACGCACATGACATAGCCTCAGCAATAACTAATGAAAAACTTTCACTCTTAGAGGTAAGTACAAATATTGAGCTATCACAAAACTCATCTATAATTTCCTTTTCATCTAATCTTCCTTTTAATAATACAGCATCCTCTAATTTTAAATCAGATATAAGTTTCTTTAATTCCTCTTTTTTACTGCCATCTCCTATTATTTTTAATTTCCAATCATTATGTTTTTTATGAACCCTTTCAAATACTTTTATAAGAGATGGAAAATCTTTAACATCTTCAAGTCTTCCTGCTGATACTATCTGTTTACTATTTAAACTTGATATCTCATCTGTCTTATTTATCATATTAGGTATTACTATAATTTTAGGTCTTTTTGCTTTACTTTGAAGCCATTCTTCATATACTTTAGCAGCCTTTTTTGTCATTACCACCAAATACCTTATATTTTTAAATGAATGCCTTACTTTCGAAGCATATCTTTTGGTATTTATATATGAATGTTCTTGAGACACAGTTATAATATCATTTCTTTTTATTTGCCTTGCGAATTCAATTCTTGTTGATATTAATATATCAGTTTGTAAATCTTTAGTTATTTTTCTTATACCAAAATATTTTGTATAGATCATTTTTATAGATTTTTTTAATTCCTTTAAGAAATCTACAATTTTTACTTTTTTAATAGCTTCCTTTAATTCTTTTTTATTTGGTCCATATGGAAAAATATATCTAACTTTAATTCTTTTATCTAACTCATAAAAAGATTTTCCCAGTATATCATATAACGAAATTATTTCAATATCATATTCATCTATTAAATTATTAGCAAGAGTAGTGACTTGTTTTTCTATTCCACCATAATTTAAATGTAACATTAGAAAAGTTATTTTTTTCATATTATTACCCCACTTATACAACAAAACGTTATATTATTTTAATATTCTTTTTGGAACAAAAGTAATAAAATAAATTTATTACTCTCTTAAGTTTATCTTGAGATTTTTTTAAAGATGTTGTATTTAAGTTTCCACCTATTTCTAGGTCACCATTTTCTTTATTTTCTTTTATTACTTCTCTTAGTTCATATAGTACCATATATTATATACTTTTGTTGCATGCCACATTATTTCTTTTTGTTGCTTATCCATTTTGGTTATATTGTATCTTAATGTTAATTTTATATTCTCACAGAAGCAGGTGAGAATATTACACATCATAAACAAATGTTTGTAAACACTTTTTCTATACTCTTCATTGCAAATTTCGACAAAATTTAAAATTACATTTATTTTTACAAAAATCGATTTTTCCTATAATATAAAAAAAGTTATCTTTATTATATAGTGCTATAAAGTTCTTAATAAATATCCTACATTCTTTGTTTTCAAATTCTAAAAAGTCAAAACAACACTTTGACTTTTTAATTAAATATCATTTTTAAATATTAATCTCTTTATCAATAATATATTGAGGTCTCTTCTTACTCTCATCATAAATTCTAGCAATATATTCAGATATAATCCAAATAGAAAGTAATTGAACACCAGCAAAAAATGTAATTGCAACTATTATTGATGTCCATCCAGCAGTAAGACCACTAAATTTAAAAATATATGCGATAATTGCATATATCAATAACAAAAAAGAAATTATTATTGAAAATATTCCAACTCCACCAACAATTTTTAATGGCTTAGAAGAAAAACTAATTATTCCATCAAATGCTAACTTTAACATTTTCTTTAATGGGTATTTAGTTTTTCCAGCAAATCTTTCTTGTCTTTCATATTCAAATGGAACTTGCTTAAATCCAACCCAACTAAATAGGCCTCTTAAGAACTTATTATGTTCAGGAATTGAATTTACAACATCTATTACTTTTCTATCTACTAATCTAAAGTCTCCTGTATCTTTAGGAATTTCAACATCAGATAAAGCATTTAATGTTTTGTAGAACATGCTAGCTGTAAGTAACTTAAATGCTGATTCACCTTTTCTTGCTTTTCTTTTTGCATATATTACTTCATTTCCATCTTCCCATAATTTTAACATATCAGGTATTAATTCAGGTGGATCTTGTAAATCTGCATCTATTATAACTACAGCATCTCCTGTTACATATTTAATACCTGCTGTTACAGCACATTGATGTCCGAAATTTCTAGAAAAAGATATAACTTTTACATTCTTATCTTTAGAAGCTATTCCCTCTAAAATTTCTAATGTCTTATCCTTGCTTCCATCATTTATAAATATTAATTCATAAGTATAATTTTTTAAGTCATCACATACTTTCTTTAGTCTTTTATAACATTCATTTGCTACTTGTTCTTCATAATACATTGGTACAACAATTGATAATTTTTTACTCATAGATATGCACCCTTCCTAAAAGTATATCTAAAAATCTCTCTTTTAATTTATAGTTTTTCATTAGGAATACCTTTAATTCTATTTATTATTCTTTTTAATCTTATTTTAATAGATACACATATATCAACTGTTCTCATTAAAAATTTCAAATTATGCCTTCTAAAAAATAATTTTACTTTTTCTGGTTTACTAGCCCAAGTCGCATCATAACGATGAACCATACAAGAATTTTCTGTATATCTGTTATCCTGATAATCATAACTTAAAGGATAAAAATAATCACGTGGATATACGGTAATTTTTCCATCATTTAATTTTTGGACTTCTGTACTATTTTTATTTAAGCCATAATCCATTAACCTTTTGGTTACTAATGATGGAATTGTATAATTATATATATTTTTAATATCAAAAAATTCTAAAGAATCATATATTTTTATCATTTCATCAATAAACTCATTATGTGGTCCATACGCCCCTATTACTGCAGCATTTACCAAGCCGGAGTCTTCAATTCCCATAAAAACATCATTTTGCAATATATTGGTAATATCTTTTAAAATCTCCATATCTGTATCAAAATATACTCCACCATATTTAGACAATGCCTTAAGCCTAGCATAATCAGATACAAAAGCCCATTTTCCCATTTCATACGCCTGTTTTACAAATATATTCTGATTAAAATCAAAATTATCCTCATTCCATAGTTTTATTTCATAATCTGGTAAAAATTCTTTCCAAGACTTCATACATTTTTTTGCAAGCTTAGAAATTGGTTTGGGTCCAAACCAACAATAATGAATTACTTTTGATGGTTCACTATTTTTCATAAACTTTTCCTCTTTCTTTTTTAAATATCATATATTTACTTAATATATAATTAGCGATTAAAACAATTATATTGGATATAATCTTAGCTAACATTTCATTCATTGATAAACATTTAATAGTTATATACAAAAATAAAGTTTCTAAAATTAAAGTTGCTATTCTTGCTCCAAAAAACAATAAAATTTCTTTTAAAAAACATTTTATAGTAACCTCTTTGCTTTCGAAAACATAAAACTTATTTGTAATATACGCTACTAAAACAGCTACTATCCAGGCTATGATATTAGCTATAATATAATTCAAATCAAATAAATTTACACAAATAAAATAAGTAAAAATATTTAATACTGTTGTTATTCCTCCAAATACTAAGTAAAGAAATCCAGCCCTAAATTTCTTATTATCATAACAATAATTAATTAGTTCACAAGATACTATTAACACAGACATACACATAGTAAGTAAATTTATATAAAAATACCTAAAATCTTGCGCTGGTAATGCTGGTAAGAAACTTATTGTATTAAATAGCATAGGTGTTAATAATAGCATATATCTTTTCTTCTTTTTCATAATAGAAAGAGCTAAACAACAAATTATAGCTACATACATATGTAAAGCAGGTCTATAAAATAATATATTTAAAACTTTGTTATTAGTAATAACATTATGAATCTTTTTAATATATTCATTACCTAACTCAAATTTTGGATTTGTAGCAAGAGGCGAATCTTTTCCTACTGAAGACTCGGTTACAAAAGAGAATGAATAATAATTTGCATCTTCAAAAGGTAATATTCTCCATGTTATCGCAGTTAAACGATAATAGTGTTTTATTACTGTTAATGGATTTCTTATAGTATATTTAATAGCTATCTTTCTTAATTGCTCTGAGTTTTCTGACACTAATTTATCAGCTTCTTTCATCTCCTTAGAAAACATTATTCCATCATGAGTATATGGTTTATAATATTTTTTCCAAAGTTCAGTATCCAATATAGTATTTAAAAAATTAATATCTTCCTCCTCCGTAATCTTTCCCTCACTTAATAATGCACCTGTTATATGTATATATACTCCGTTTTTATATCTCGTCTCTCCTTCAACTTTATTTACTAAAAACGTTGGGATATTCAATATAAAAAATACTAGTATAAAAACCCCTAAAAACTTAAAGAATTTGATAATTATTTTTCTTTTTATACAAAATAAAAATATTATTGCAAATGCTAAAGCTGTTACTACAATACCATTAAGTCTAAATGAAGATATACAAGCAAGTATTATAGCAATAACAATTAAATCTTTCTTTTTATATTCAAAATTATTCTTTATACCTAAAAATATATAATAAAACAAAGCAAGTAAAGAAAAAGTATACATTACGTCTTTCCAAAGTGTAATTGGATATATAAGGTTTACAGGTATAAAACAAATACAAATTATGATTAAAAGCTGACATATATTTAACCAGACTCTTTTACCATAACCATTTCTTGATATTTTAGCAATTATTGTAAGCAAAAAAGCAAAAATAGCTGATTGAAATATTGCAATTGCAGCTGGACTTTTCCAAAAAATAGTTATTAATTTTTCAAATAAAGTATGAAAAATCGGATGCCATGAAGTGTATGCATTATTAGAAATCTGATTCCATTGATCTACAGAATCATTAGTCATAATTCCAGGATAGAAAGAAAGTAAAGACAGCATAAAAATTCCTAAAGTAATTAATAGAATAATAACGTCTATAACTTCTATTTTCCTACTTTTTACTATTAAAGATTTACCTTGTTCCATCTGTATTTATTCCTCCATTTTATTATAGTGATTTTCTATTTATTGTTCTCAATATTTCCAATTGTTCCTTATGTTGCCTTACTATAGTATCTAAAACAGTCCCAACCGAGAATAATAACAAACTACAAATAGCAATACCTGTAGCAAGAATACCAGTAGGAAATTTTGTTACTATACCGGTTCTAAAATATTCAAAAAATAATGGTAAGCCTAAACATAATGATACAACTAATAATATTAAAGCAATTATTGCAAAAAAAGTAAATGGTTTATAATCTTTAAACATTCTAAATATTGTAAATAAAACTTTAAAACCATCTGAAAAAGTGTTAAGTTTTGAAAAACTTCCTTCTGGTCTATCTTTATAAGTAATTGGTACTTCTACAATTCTATAATTTCTATCTAAAGAGTGAAAAGTAAGTTCTGTTTCTATCTCAAAACCTTTACTTAAAACAGGAAAATTCTTAACAAAATCTCTATTAAAAGCTCTATAACCAGTCATTATATCTTTAAGTTTAGTTTTAAATAAAAAGTTTACTGAGTTTTTTACTAAATCATTACCAAGTCCATGAAAAGCCCTTTTGTTTTCAGAACCATATGTCCCATTAGAAAGTCTATCACCAATAACCATGTCAGCTTTTTTTTCTTCAATTACTTTTACAAGTTTATGAACTTCAGATGCTGGATAAGTATCATCGCCATCTACCATAACATATACATCAGCATCTATATCCCTAAACATACTTCTTACTACATTTCCTTTTCCTTGTTTATATTCATTTACAACAATTGCACCAGCTTTTTTAGCTAATTCTTCTGTTTTATCTATTGAATTGTTGTTGTAAACATAAATATCCGCATTAGGCAACTCTTTTTTAAAGTCATTTACTACTTTAGTTATTGTTACCTCTTCATTATAACAAGGTATTAATACTGCTATTTTACTCATATTTATTCTCCTTTTTCTCAATAAAACTTATAATATCTTTTCCTATATATCTAACAGAAATAAAACGATAATATATTTTTTTATCTAACATAAAATATAATAATTGATAATGATTATTATTAATAAAATAATGTAATATTCTATTTGATATATTTCTTATAAAACTTTTACTTTTAAAAATATTTCTATAAAAATATTTATTACTGCACATTAATTTATTAATTCTACATATCTTTTCACAAAATATTTTGCATAACCTTTTTTTCTCTATACTATTTTTACTATTTATTGCAATTTGCTCTAATAACTCCTCATAAAATCTTCTTGTATAAGTCATATATTTATACATTTCTTTATCAGTAATACTAATATTCATATCATCTAGTCTTTCAAATAAAATTTCAAAAATATCTATCATTTGAAATTTTTTTTCATCAAATTCACTTCTCATAATCGACGAATCTGATAAAAAATATTTATAATAAGGTTTATTTAAATAACAAATCTTGTTTGCTCTAAGTAATAATATCAATGTGGTTGCTAGATCTTCATATCTCAATCCTATAGGAAAAAATAGATTATTAAATAAATCTTTTTTTACTATCTTATTGCATGAAGATGGCATTATCTGGACATCTATATAACCAAGCTTACTATTACTATATCTTTCATCTTTAGCTGGAACTATAAATTTCTTATCCTTGTCAATTGTTTCCCAATCGCAAATAACAATATCCGCGTTTTTAGCATAAATTAATTTAAATGCATCTATATAAAAATTTTCATCTACAAAATCATCAGAATCTATAAAACTTATGTATTTGCCTATTGAATTTTTAATACCTATATTTTTTGTTTCCGCAAGACCTTTATTATCTTGCTTTATATACATTATTAAACCTTTATAAACATTTAAATAACTTTCAATGATTTTATCGCAATTACCTTTAGAGCCATCATTTATCACTATAATTTGTGTATCATTTTCCATAAAATTAATTGATGATATAACACTATCGAGGCATCTAGGCAAATATTTTTCTGTGTTATATACTGGTATAACAATTGATAATATTTTCTTGTTCATTTTTCTCCTCTAACTTCTACAAAAATCTTTAAAGTATTCTTCTACTTTCTTATCATAATCTGTTTTCCATATTTTATATAATTTCATTATTTCGGTCTTTTTTTTCAGAATATTATTTATTTTTGAATATATTTCATTAATATCATCTTCTGCTCTTACAATCAAATAATCTTCTAATTTACTCCCTCTAAAATAATGATGATTATTACCAGTTAAACAAGGAACACCAAGTTCAAAACTCTCAAGTGGTGTTACAGGTGAAGATTCAGTAAAAGTAACATACAAATTCATATCATTTTGTGACATTCTTGAATACAGAACTTCCCTTTTTAAATATTTAGAATTTTCATCTTTCATTCTTATTTTCATCATCTTGCAAAAATCTTTTACCAGCGGTGTTACTGGAACTATATCAACTTCTACATTACTTAACATTGATATAGCACTAAGTTGATTAAAAGTATTTTTTTCCCATCTATTTCCTGCTGAATATAATCCTATTTTTATATTATCATTTGAACTTATATCATCATTTTTAAATTCACTTTTTATATTTTTTACGGTATTTGGCAAAAAATATGAATTATACCCTTTTTGTTTATAATAAATTGCCATACTCTCTTTAGCAAATCCAATAGAATCAACTAATCCTCTATCTAATAACTCTAAAATCATATATAAAAAATAAGATTCATCTCTTTGTACAAACATTGAATGAGAACCATGCCACGTAAATTTTATTTTAATTTCTGGCTTTTTATTTTTCAATATTTCAACTAATTCTTTCCACCCTAAACAATTAGATGCAAAAACTACTTGCATTATATCATTTTCAATAATACTATCAGATATTTCATTAGCCATTTTAGATGAAAAAATTTCACCTATAGCGACAGAATTTTCAAATAAATCTTTAGTTGCATTCATTATTCCAATGCACTCAGGATTATATATTGCTAAAATACCTGACTTTTTATTTACTATAATTTCATTCTTAATCCTATCTAATTCTTCCTTATCATAACCTTTTTTTAATATTATATTTCTTATTTTTTTCATATGTCTCGACATATTTCTACCATCCTTAAATACTCAAAAAATCTTCAACACTCTTCTTGCTTTCTTTATTATAATTGTTCTTCCATTGCCTATATAATCTAAATATCTCTTCTTTATTTTCTAATGCAAATATAATTTTTTCAGAAATTGATATAACATCATCTTCTCTATCTACAACCAAATAATCCTCAAGCGAAGTACCTTTAAAATAATGGTGTGTATTACCAGTTATACAAATCACCCCTAGTTCCATACTTTCAATAGGCAACATTGGTGCACATTCAGAAAAAGTAACATATAAGTTTATATCGTTTTGTGACATTCTAGTTAGAAGTTCTTCTCTTGATACACTTTTATTTAATCCACAAATTTCTATATCTGCTCTAGAGCAAAACACTTGTGCATCAAAATTTAAAGGAATGCTATAAATTTCTGAACTGTTAATTAAAGATGCGGCAGCAAGTTGATTAAACATATTTTTTCTCCAATCCATATTTGCACTATATATACCTATTTTTAATTTATCACTCTTACTTTTATTATCCATCTTTAATTTTGAAATTTCATTTATCAAATCTTCATTTAAATTTACATTATTCTTTATAAATGCAACATTATAACCATGATATTTATAAAATTCTAACATGCTTTCCTTACATGTAGCAAATACATCTACAATTCCTTCTTTTTGCAAATTTAGTGCCTTAACATTCGTTATCCAATTTTGACTTTCAATTACTTGCGAGTTGCTGCCATGCCAAAAGACTTTGATTTTTATACTTTTTTTGTATTCTTTTAATTTATATGCAAGTTTGTCCCAACCAAAATTAAATGAACTAAATATTACTTGATTTATATTAGAATTACAAATTTTTCGTGCTAATTTTTCTATATCTTGTTTTTTATATAGTTCTTCCAAAGGTAACAAATTTGTAAATAATTCTTTTGTGGCACTAGTAACTCCTAACCAATAAGGATTGTGTATTATAATATATTGAGCATTTTGGTATTTGTCTAAAAGTTTTATAGATTCTTTTACTCTACTACTAATTCGTTTATTGTTTATTCCAATACCTAATTTTAATTGTAGGGCATATTTTTTTCTTGCTAAATTAAACCTAAAAACATCAAACATTGTAGATAAATATTTAGATGAACTTGCACCATATTTTTTAAACAATTTTAATTTTAATGCTTGCTTATAACTGAGTTTTGAATTTTTATAGAATATTATTTTTGTATTTTCAGTAAATTTTTTACCGTTTCCCTCATAATCTATAGGATAAAAGTAATCATATGAGTAAATCGTAATATTATCTTTCAACTTTAAAGTAGTATTAATTTTAGATTTAAAGTTTACATTAAAAACTAATGAAAATATATCTGTAATATCCACTTTAGAATTCACATCAGAATCTTGTTTTTTTATAACGTCTAGCACTTTTCTTATTTTATCATTATGTTTAGTTTTAGTATATATTATATTAGTAAGTATTGTATTTGTATTATTATACCCTAAAAATAAGTCATCTAATAATAAAGATGTTAAATCTGATACAATTTCAATATCCCCATCTACTATCAAGCCTTTATTTTCGTATGCTATATATAATCTTAAATAATCAAAATAAAATATACTATTTTCTGATATATCATCTTTTATTTTATTTTTATATTCTTCAATTTTAGCTTTATTAATAATATTAATATTAAAGTCAGTAATTTTGGAATACTTTTTATTATTAATGTTTGTATCTAATATATATATATCAATCATAACTCCTCCATTATAAGTTGGCATCAAAAAATTTTTTATATTCTATCGCATTTTTTTCACAAGACCAGTTCTTTACATGACTTATATTTTCTATTGATAACTCTTTTAATTTTTCCTTGTTTTCAATTAATTTAATAATACTTTGCTTTAAAGCGTCTTTTGTTCGTTCCTTTAATATAAATTCTTGTTGCTTCTGACCAAAAGCCTCTCTTGCTATTCCAACATCGGTTGAAATAATTGGTACACCACACGCCATACTCTCTAATAAAGGCATAGGTGTTCCTTCTGTTTTAGAAGCACATACATACAAGTGTATTTGGTTATAATATTCTGGCATTTGTGATTGAGGGATTAATCTTTCATTTCTATCAGCAAATTTCATTTCTATATTATATCCACTTTCAATAAGTTCATTTATTGCGGGTTTAATTATATTATTTACACCTTTTAAATCAGAATCTTTGTCTGAATCTGTAAACTTACTATTCCCTACCCAACCCACATATAATTTTTGTATATTATTAAATCTCTCTAAATTACTTGGTCTATATAGATTTAAATCTACAGAATCATGAATAATACCATAGGGCTTTTTTATTCCCTCCAAATTTGAATAAATATCAAAAATTTTTTTTGAAATTACAAAGTAATTATCTACATATTTAAGAAGTGACTTTGTTATTTCAAATTCTTCACTATTTAAGTATAAGTGGTCACAGACTGCAGTAGTAATTTTTTTACTTTTAATAAATTTTTGTATGAATTCATTTCTTTCAAAAAACAAATTACTTGCCTGATAATTAAATGTATCTGTATCAATTAAAGATAATAAGCCCCTCCATAAAAAATGTATTAAATCGTAGTCTCTGCACAACAAAAACATTTTAACCATGTTACCATCGAAAATAGTAGCAGAATATACATCAATTTCATAATATTCACTTAAACTATTCTTTATATTATTAGCAATATTAAATAAAGTCCAATTATTTACATCTACAATTAAAGCAATTTTTTTCTTTTTACCCATACTATACCTTTCTTCTAAAGAACTTATTAATTGAATCAACTATTTTAAAAGTTCTAGAATTCACTATTTGATCAATGACTTTTTCTTTATCCCTATTACTTTGAATTAACTCATTAATTTTTATATCTTTTTCTTTAATTATGTGCTCTTTTTCCAACAAAGAAGAAACTTTTTCACTTAAAACTTCAACCTCTATTTGCAATTCTTTTATAATTATTTCTTTTTCATTTATATCCATAAAACTCACCTATTTTTAACTCTTTAAAGATTTTAATACTTTCATTAATCCTGTCTTTTGTAAAACTTTAATAAATACTCTCCATATCTTAAATCTCCAAAGAAAATCTTTTAAACTAGGTTTAATATAAACAACATCTTTATCCGCTATTACACCAACAGATGGATTATCATATTTATAGGAAGGTCCATTTGCTGATAAAATATTATATAACTCAGTAGCATATTCTTGATATATCTTTGTATGATTTTTGGTTATTATTTCTGTTAAATATAACAAATTATTAACATTAAAACCTCTTGCCATAGAATCACTTCTTACCCTATATAAAGATAAAAATTCCGGTATACACACTCCAAAACAATTGTTTTCAGCTAATGATATCCACATGTCATAATCTTCCATTCCATATTCCATTTCTACTCTATTTTGACCATATTTTATAAAATCTTCTCTTCTGATTAGAGTATTAGCATTTAACATATTATGGCATAATATATATGGTAATTGAACATCAAATGTAGTCCATATTCCTTCGCTGCCTTCAAAATATTTAACCCAACTATAAACATATGATACATTGTCAAATCTATTAAGTATATTAATAGCTTTAGTATAAAAAGTTTTTTCAACCATATCATCCGCATCCAAAAAAGCTATAAATTCACCTATTGCTACTGATGCGCCAACATTTCTTGCATTTGCTAATCCAGCATTTTTTATATCAACTATTTTTATTTTTGGATTATTTCTATATTTTTTTAATGCTTCTATACTAAACTCTTCTTTAGAACCATCGTTAACAATTATTATCTCTATATTATTATATAAAGAATTCTCTATACTTTTTATTGTATCATCAATATACTTACCCATATTATAATATGGAATAACAACTGACAATTTACCTTTTTGCTTATCAGCTATTTTTCTATATGCTGAAGTATCATTTAAAAAAGGATATTTACTTTTTTTTCTATAATTATTTATAACAGATTTAAAGAATTCTTTTCTTAATATATAATTATCTTCTACATTGCATAATTTTGTAATTCTTTTCTTAGCATTTTCTCCCATTTTCTTTAAATCCTCTGATGAATCGTTAAGAAGTTTTATAACTTTATTTTCTAAATCACCTTCTATATTGTGGTCAAAAATATAACCATTAACTCCGTCTTTTTCAACCATCTCAGACTGTCCACCTTGTTTTGAAACTATAACAGGTTTACTTAACCACATTGACATTATACAAGTATTTGGAAAATTCTCATATAAAGATGGTATTATAACAGCTTTAGCCTTTTTTATATCCTTTATTAAAATATCTTGTGGTGTGTTATCTTGAAAATATAAAAGTCCTTCTTTAATTCTATTAGAATACTTATCTTTAAGTATTTCTCCAAGATTCTTATTTTTTGGGAAAAATTTTGTATCTCCACCAATTAATTTTAATTTACATTTATATCCTCTTTCCCATAATATATCAAAAGACTTAACCAGTTGTTCAACACCTTTTCTATACTCAGTCCTTCCAAAATATACAAATAAATCATTATCAATTTCTATATCTTCATCCATGTTATCTTTAGGTAAATTAAAAGGTAAATTAATAACTTTTATTGGTAATTCCGGATTAATGGATTGTAATCTTTCTGCTAAAAATTCACTAGGACATAACAAAGCATCTGCAGCTTTAATACAAAATTTTTCCATTTCACCTATCCAATAATCAGGTAGCTTATAGCTAATATTCTTATTTATAGAATATAGTGAAAATTGAGGTGTATGTAAGTGTATAGTTACAGGAATATCTTTTAGATAATTATTGTTAATATACTTATTTTGTAATATATAATATCCTATGGCATTATATTCTTGTATTTCAATAATGTCTGGTTTATCTTCTTCTAATAATTTGTTTAAATAGCAAAAGTATTGATAAGCCATAGATTGCATTTCTCCCATATACAAGTAATTCCCATCATATTTTAATTTAAATCTGCATACCTCTAAATTATCATTTTTATATTCTCTAGAATCCTCATTATCTCTTAATATTACTTTTACATTTTCACCCTTCTCAGAATACATTTTTGCAACATTCTCTACATAAGTACCTATTCCGCCACCAAAAGCTGGCGGATATTCTGTAGTTAAAATCCAAATCTTCATATTTTTACTCCTTATTATCCTTGAACCTTCAAATATTCTTTAGCAACTTCTTCAGTTTCTCCATCCATTCTAATTTTTCCATTAAATAACCAAACTGCTCTATTACAAAAACTCTTTACTTGATCCATGCTATGTGAAACAAATACCATAGTCTTACCTTGAGCTTTTAGTTCTTTCATTTTATTTAAACACTTATCTTGGAAGTGTGCATCACCAACGGCTAATATTTCATCAATAAGTAAAATTTCTGCTTGTACATTAACTGCAATTGAAAAAGCAAGTCTCATATACATACCTGAAGAATATGTTCTTACAGGTGTATCAATAAAATCACCTAATTCAGAAAATTCTATTATCTCATCAATAATAGGGTCAACATCTTTTCTTCCTAAGCCATACATAGATGCATTAAAATAAATATTCTCTCTTCCTGTAAAATCAGTATTAAATCCAGCTCCAAGTTCTATCATACTTGAAACTTTACCATTTATTATAATTTCACCTTTTTCTGGATAAATTATTTTATTTAATAATTTTAACAATGTTGATTTACCAGAACCATTAACTCCAATAAGAGCAACAGATTCTCCTTTTTTTATTTCTAAAGATATATCACTTAAAACAACATGTTTTGTCTTTCTGTTTCTTTTTAAATTTGCTAATCTTTCCTTTAAAAAATATGCTTTATCTTCATATACTATAAATTCTTTAGTTACATTTTTTACTGATATAGCAATATCATCTTTTTTCTTCTTAGATTTACCTGCCATAGTCTATACCTCCTCTGCAAAACGTCTTTGTAGTTTGTTAAATACTACATATCCAATTATAAATATAACTATTGAAACAACTAAAACTATACCTAGGCTCTTAAAATCTGGGAAAGTTTGAGAATATAGTATACTTTGATATCCTTCCATAATTGATACCATTGGATTTAATCTATATAAATCAACATATTTTTCAGGTACCATTGAGATACTATATAATATTGGAGATGCATACATCCATATCATCATTACAGGATTCATAATATATTGTACATCTCTTACATACACATTTGCAGCTGATAATAAGAAAATTATTCCCAAAGTAAATAATGCTTGTATAAATACCATAACAGGTAAAAACAACGCAAACCAAGATACTCCAACACCTGAAACAAGTAAAGCTATAAATATTATAACTGCACTAAAGAAGTATTGTATTGTATTACTAATTACTACTGAAAGTGGTAATACTTCTCTTGGGAAATATACTTTTTTTAATATACTTGCATTATTTGAAACACAAGTTGTACCATTTGCTATTGAATTTGCAAATGTATTCCATGGCATTAAGCATATAAATAAATATATTGGATAATGCTCAATATTTGATCTAAATACAAATTGGAATACAATAGAGTAAACAACTAGCATTAAAAGTGGATTAAGTAAAGTCCACAAAAAGCCAAAAAAAGACCCTTTATATCTACCGTTAATATCTTGTTTAACTAACGTCATTAACATATGTCTATATCTATAAATTTCTTTACATTTTTCTATAAATTTCATTTTTTTCTCCTTCTTTTCTAGTAAATATTATTAACAAATTATCATAAATTAGTAGTAAAATACTAACTTTTCCATACTCAACCGTTTTTATTTATTTTAAGACATCACCACCTTGGCAAATTATATCATATTATTAATAGTTTTTAAAGCTTTTAAGGTAAAATTATACAAATATAAACTAGTTTTTAACAAAATTTGACAAAAAAGCAGGGCGTTATATAACACCCCGCTTAAATTAATCTTTATTTATCTTTTTGAATAAAATTCAGACAATTCCTTAAGAGCAAAGCCTTGAAGTTCAGTTTCGGAAACATTTTCTGTATCAATTTTACTGTGTTCTATTTGGTTTTCATCACAAAACTTTATGTACTCGTTTATCAGGCTTCTTAACCCTTCCATATCTATTTTTACGTCGTGACCAGCTCTTCTTTTTTCAATGACCTCATTTGCTTTAGCAAATAAAATCATATAAAAGCCTCTACTTTTAGCATCTACCATAATTATATTAACCTCCTAAATCAAGATAAAAAATTTTTTCATCTATCAAAATTTAACACATATAATATTATATCACACTTTACATAAAAAGTAAAGTGCTAACAATATTATTTAAACTCTTTATTTAAATCATCTTGTTTAGAAGGTACTTTTATTCTATAATTTCTTTCTACTGTATCAACTATAATTATATCATCAGGTATAGTCTTTCTTTTTAAATCATTAATAAAATTACCTTTTTCTCTTTCTTCTAATTCTCTTTCTCTTAATACTTTTGCTCTTGCATTTTGAAATGAAAAAATAAAATCTCCAAATTTGTCTCTTCTATCTTGTGATATTGAACTTATTTTATCTACATCAAAAAAATCTGGATAAAATACTACCCCTTTACTAATAAGTTCTTTGCTAAGTGAAATTGTTTTTTGTATCGCATCATTATGTCTATTCCTTCTGTTTCTATTTAATGTTTCCATATATGACCTAGATGAAAAACTAGCACCACTTTTAAAATCTTCAGCATAAGCTACATGTTCCACGACAGAAGTAATATACTCACTATATGATACCATAAGCTCAGATAATTCTTTGCCAAAATTATTATCATTACAACACTTTTCTACTTCTTTATATTTTTCTTTTGCTATCATTTCATCTCTTTTTTCTTTTTTTCTTGTCTCAGAATTGAAAAAAGTTATTATATCATTTTTGGTATAAGTTCCAGACTCGTATTCACTAAATATTTCAGAATACTCATCTTTATACTTACTATATAAATTATCAAATAATTTATCTTCTTTAGACATATATATACCTCATGTTTTTATTTTAGTTATGATATAAAATCATTTAAAACAGACATAAATTCATTCTTAATATTATTCATATCCTCTTCAGTTTTTCCTTCAAATCTAGCTGTTATATTTGGACCTGTATTTGAAGCTCTTACTAAAGCCCAACCATTATCAAATTCAACTCTTACTCCATCAATATCATTTACTTTGTATTCTTGTGATATACAATATCTTTTTACTTTTTCAATTACATCAAATTTAGCATCATCAGTTGATTTTATAATTATTTCAGGAGTTGAATAATATCTTGTAACTCCATCTAATAAATGTGAAAGTGGCTTATCTGTTTTTGATAATATTTCTATTAATCTTAAACCAGCATATAGTCCATCATCTATATTTGGCCATTTATCATTAAAAAATACATGTCCTGAAAGTTCATTACCAAAGGCAAAATTTCCTTCTCTCATTTTAGCTTTCATATATGAATTTCCTGTCCTATAACATACAGGATTTCCGCCTAATTTTATAATTTCATCCATAAGAGATTTTGAACATTTAACATCAAATAAAGCATTTTTATTTGAAACTTTATTCATTATGTCACGCCATATTATAATAGCAAAGAAATCTATATATATCATATTACCGTTTTCATCTATTACACCAACTCTATCACCATCGCCATCTATGCCGATACCAAGATCTGCCTTGTTTTCAATAACTGCTTTCTTTAAATCTTCGTTATTTTTCTCAACACTTGGATCAGGATGATGATGTGGAAATCTAGAATCAGACTCCATATAAAGTGGTATTAATTCAATATTATCAAACATATTATACATTTCTTTAGCAATTATAGATGCAGTTCCATTAGCAGTATCAACTACAACTTTTACTTTTTTATCTCCTAATTTTATTGAACTTTTAACAAGCGCTAAATAATCTTCTTTTATATCACATTCAACTGTTCTTCCAATAATTTCAATATTATTTTCTTCTAATAATCTAGCTGTATTTTTTTCTGTAAATATTCTAAAATCTTGAATCATTTGACCACAAGCATTACCAAAATCATTAAATGATATTTTAAGACCATTATATTCTTTTGGATTATGACTTGCTGTAATCATAATTCCAGGCATTATTCCTTTTCCATTATTTAAATGTAATTGGGCAAAATAATACATAGGTGTAGTAACAAGTCCAATCAACTTTACCTCTATATCACCTGCTGAAATTATTCCTTCAACTAAAGCCTTGTATATAGGCTCTGAAGAATCTCTATTATCATGACCTATAACACATTTGTTATAGCCTTCATTTAAGATATATTCACCATAAGAAAGTCCTATAGTATACGCTATATCTTCATTTAAGTCTACTCCATAAATTGCCCTTATATCATATCCTCTATATATATTAGGATTGATATCTTTTATTAATTTATAATTACTCATATAACAATCACCTAAAAAGATTATAACACACATTTTTTATTAAATAAAGCTTTGGTATACATAACTACATATAATTTCACAATACTCAAAAATATTACTAATAATATACAAAAGCTGCTATAAAATATCACTATTTCATAGCAGTGTCTTTTAAAACTCTACCTTGTTATCAACAACATTTTGCTCTTTTTCATTTAATTTATCTTCTTCACTTATTTTAAAGTACTCTTCCATTATTGGTTTTACAACATTTGCTGTATATGTACCTTCTTCACCATGTTCTATTATAGCAACAACAGCGATTTTTGGATTATCATAAGGTGCAAATCCAACAAATAATCCATTATTAGTTCCACTACTTACTTGTGAAGTACCAGTTTTACCAGCAACTTTTATATTACTATTTTTAAATACAATATTTGCAGTACCTCCTGTTTCTGTTGTAACAGATAGCATACCTTCTTTTATAGCATTTAAATATTCTTCTTTTATATTAATTTTTCTTGGCTCAAATTTAACATTTGTAAATTCTTCCATAGTCTTTTCTATATCACTTAATGGAACTGTCTCCATTGTACTTTCATTTTTTATTTCTTTTAATACCGATACCTTATTTAATGTACCTCCATTAGCAATAGCAGAAATGTAATTTGCAAGTTGTATTGGAGTATATTGATTTTCATGTTGACCTATAGCAGCAGATAAAGTATCCCCTAAATACCAAGGCGATTTTAATCCATCTTCTGAACTATCATCTGCACCAGCAATTTGACCTGGAGACTCTTGTGGCAACTCTATTCCTGTCTTTTCACCTAACCCAAATAGTTTAGAATATTCCACAATTTTTGCTATTCCAATTCTTCTACCAACTTCATAGAAGTAACAATTACATGATCCTTTTATAGCACCAGAAACATTAACATAACCATGTGTTGTCCTACGAGATGAATATAACCAACAAACTGGTCTATGTCCATATGGATAAACACCAGGATCATAATATTTTTCATCAACAGTTATTCCACCTGTTTCAAGTCCTGCAAAAGCTACTAACATTTTATATGTTGAACCAGGTGAGTAGGTCCCAGAAATAGCTCTATTATACATTGGATTTAAAGCATCTTCTGATATTCTTTTCCAATCGCTTGCCTTAATTCCTCCTACAAATAAATTTGTATCATAGTTTGGATAATTTGCCATAGCTAAAACTTCACCAGTTTGGCAATCAAGAACTACAACAGCCCCAGAATTTGCATCAGGAATCTTTCTTCCCGTTATTCTACCTTCTCTAAGATCTGCGATTGTTTTTTCAAGTGCCTCTTGTGCAGTTTTTTGAAGTCTATAATCTAAAGTAAGTGTTACACTATTTCCAGTAACAGCTTCTTTTGTAATTGTTTCAGATGTTATATTTCCATATCTATCAGTTTCAACCTTTTTTACGCCATCAGTTCCTTTTAAATATGTTTCACAAGACTGTTCAACACCTGTTTTTCCAATTATACTATTTAAACTGTATCCTTCATCTTTCTTTTTACTATATTCATCACTACTTATATTACTTACATAACCTATTACATGAGAAAATAAATTTGCATTAGTATAATATCTCTTTGGAGAAGATACTATATTTATACCATATAATTCACTTTTTCTTTCCTCAATTTGTGCAACAGACTCTTCTTTTATATCTTTTGCAACAACAGCACTATTTAATAAAGAATAAGCATTAACATTTCCTTCATATTTTATTTCTATCATTTTTACTAAATGATTAAAATTACTTGTATAATTTTCTAGAGCATATTTTTCTGTATAAAATTTAATAGTATCTTCAAAAGTTGCTGCTTCATCAATATTATTATCTTTTTTCCAGTTCTTCTCTGAATTGTCATCTGAAAAAGAAAAACCATTTAATTCATCATTTACTGGGAAAGTAGAATAAATGCTATCCCCATTTGCATCAAGAATATCCACTAATTTTGATATTGCTTCATTTTGTTCTTCAACTTCGACATTAACTTTATATATTGTTACATTATACGATCTTTTGCTAGTAGCAAGTACTACACCATTTCTATCATAAATTTCACCACGTGGTGCTTCAATTGTTTCTGTTCTAAGCATTCTTTTTTCAGATTGTTCTCTATATTCTGCACCATTTATTATTTGCAGTGAAAATAATCTAAGTATAAAAACAGCAGATATTAATATTATAATTATATATAACATTAAATACCTGTTATTTAATACATCTAAAATCTTTTTAAATGCTTTTTTCAAAAGAACTCACCACCCCTTAAAAAATATTTGAATCTGATTTTAATCTATCATCTAAAGACTCAGCCACTCTATATATTAGAGAGTATATAATATATACAATTACTATATTAAGCAAAGAACTTAAAAATATTTGTATTAGTAAATAAAATACATTACTAAATACAGAATATACAATTGCATATTCTATATATGAAATTATCTCAAATAAAGATGTTGCAATTATAGTAAGATATATAAGTGATATTTTATTTTCTTTTCTATATGTGTTATTTAAAAATCCAATTGTTGCTCCAACTATTGTATAAGATATGGTAAACATACCAAAAGTATTACCAAATAATAAATCGGTTACAAAACCTATTATAAAAGAATAAAAGGTACCAGCATAAAGCCCATACCACAAACTTACTATTATAGTAGATATAAGAATTAAGTTTGGTTTTACTCCAAATAAAGTCTTATTATCTATAATAAACATCTGGACAATAAATATAATTAATATTAAAAATAATATATATAAAAAAGTCAATATTTTTTTTCTCATAACATTTTCCTTTAATCTATAATAACTCCTACTTCTGATATTGTTCGTATATTTACATTAGGTTCTACAATGGCATATCTATTCATATCATTTTTATTATTTATAACTTCTATTATTTTTCCAACTGGAATCGAAGCTGGATATGTTGCCCCAAGCCCAGAAGTATATAACATATCTGCAATAGATATATTAGCATCAAGTGGTATAAAATCAAGAGTAAGTCTATTTTGAGATTTAAGATTTAAATCACCTTTTAATATAGCTGGTTCATTTACTGTACTAATACTTACACTTACAGATGAAGATGGATCTAATATTGTAGTTACTGTTGATGTATCTTTTTCTACAGAAGATATATAACCTACTAATCCATCCTTATGAACTACTGCTTGATTTAGTTTAATTCCATCATTTTCACCGATATCAATTTTAAATGTTTGTGTCCAATTATCATGTTCTCTATATATTATTTTTGCCATCTTTATATTAAAATGCTGATATACTTTTTTTATTTCTAACATCTGTTTTAAAGAAGTATTTTCATCTAATATCTTTTGAGATTCTAATAATTGCATTTCTAATTCACTTATTTTGTTTTCAAGTTCTTCTTTTTCTTCATTTAATTTTTTGCTATTTGCAAAATATGACTTGATTCCTGAAAAGCCACCTGAGACAAACTCATAAAGTTTATCAAATGGGTAAACTACAACTGTTGAAACTTTACTAACAATACTATTTGATGAATTTCTAAAGAAAAAAGCAGAGAATACAATTACAGCAATTATAACTATAATTATGAATATTATTTTTTTCTTTTTATCATTTTTCTTGTCATCAAAATTATATCTATAATTCATTATTGTATTCTCCTTCTTACTAACCTTTTTTTGTTTTTACTGCTTTTTTTAAAACTTGTATACTATCTAAAGCCTTACCAACACCTTTTATTACACATTGAGTTGGATTATTTGCAATGTATACTGGTATTCCAGTTTGCTCAGATATATATCTATCAATATTTTTAAGTAGTGCTACCCCTCCTGATAAAACTATACCATTTTCCATTATATCTGAAGCAAGTTCAGGTGGAGTCTGCTCAAGTGTTATTTTTATAACCCTTAAAATTTCTCTTAAAGAATCTATAATTGCTGCATTAACATCATATGTTGTAACAACAATTGTTTCTGGAAGCCCTGTTGTAAGATTTCTTCCTTTTAAACTTATTTTTTCTTCTGTCATGGCTGCTGTAGCGGCACCAATTTGTTTTTTTACATCTTCAGCTTCTCTAAGTCCAACTATAACATTAAATTTTTCTTTTATATATTCTACAATATCCTTGTCTAATTTATCACCAGCTATTTTAACAGAATTAGATACTACTATGCCACCAAGAGATAAAACAGCCATTTCGCTTGTTCCGCCACCAATATCTACAATCATAGAACCAGCAGCTTGTTCAACTTTTAATCCTGCACCTATTGCTGCTGCCATAACTTCTTCAATCAAATAAACTTCTTTTGCTCCAGCTTTATATGCTACACCTTCTGCTGCTCTTTCTTCTACATCTGTTATACCAGATGGAATAGATACAACTATTCTTGGTTTTGAAAACAAACTTTTAGGGATTACTCTTGATATAAGAGACTGAATAAGCATTCTAGTCGCATTAAAATCTGCAATCACTCCATCCTTTAATGGCTTTAGAGCATCAATATTATCAGGAGTTCTTCCAAGCATCTCCTTTGCTTGATTTCCAACTGCTAAAATTTCACCTGTTATTTTGTTTATTGCAACAACAGAAGGCTCTTCTAAGATTACGCCCTTTCCCTTTGTATGTATTCTTACATTTGAAGTCCCTAAGTCTATTCCTATATCTTTTGATACAAATCCCATAATTACCACCTTTTCTCTTACTACATATATACAATATTTAAACTACATCTTTACATTAAAATTTCTTTTGTTCTTTTAGACTTATATAATTATTATTACCAATAATTATATGGTCTAACAATTCTATACCAAAAATTTTAGAATATTCATAAATTTTATTAGTAAATTCAATATCACCTCGACTAGGATTTAAATTTCCACTAGGATGATTATGTACTAATATAATGCTACTTGCAAGTTGTTTAATAGGCTCACTAAAAACTTCTTTTATTCCAACTTCAATTCTATCATTAGTTCCAATTGCATTTGTAACTATTGATATTATGGCATTTTGTTTATTTAATATAACTGTTTTTAAAGTTTCTTGTTTTTGACCTATATAATTTTTAAATAATAAATCATATACATCTCTAGGAGATACAATCTTATTTTTTCTTATTTTATAAGTTCCAGATATTCTTTTTGCAAGTTCTATTACAGCTTTTATTTGAATAGCCTTAACTCGACCAATCCCCTCAAAACTTTTTAATTGCTCTATAGATAAATTAACTAAATGTTCTAAATCATCTTCATTTTCTTTGTTTGATGGAACAGTTAGTATATTTTGAGCTATTTCAACACAGTTATATTTACTAGTCCCTGTTTTTATCACTATAGCAAGTAATTCTGAATTTGTTAGATTACTAGCTCCTAATAGTTCCAGTTTTTCATAAGGTCTATCATCTAACGGTAATTTTGCTATACTTTTAGCCAACGTGCTACAGCTCTACCAATAAATCCAAATATTACCATACATAATACTCCGCAAACACTTATTTTAAACCAAAGTCCAAATGTTATTTGCAAAAAAGATAAATCCAATACAACTGGATTTTTAAAACCTATTTCTCCCCCTATTGCAAGCCATTTTAACCATGATACAGAGCTTGCTAACTCTCCTAAGTAAAATCCTAGTAACATACCTACAATTCCAAAAATTGCAATAATTGTTTTTCTCATATTCTCCCTCTTTCTTCATACGTTCACTATCTGCTATATTATATAACTTTTTTTATAATATTTCAATATTATTTCAATAATATGACGAAAAGAAAGTATAAAAATCAAAGCAAGGTATCTCTACCTTGCTTTTTTAAGTTAGGAAAACTAGGTGGGGTGGTACTCCCACATCTCCTACATCTTACGATGGGCTACGGCTACCAGTTCCGTCCTCAGAGCTTTCCTTTAATATTTTATGTATAACTAAATTATAACATACATTTTTGTCGTTGTCAAACTAAATTTTTTTAAAATATCCAAACTATATTTTTCAATTTTCTCTTCCGCCATTATATACATTGTCCTTACAAATTGTTGCTTTTTTCCACTTGCTCTAACAACTATAAGTACCATTTCATTATTTATTATATACTTTTTTATATATTCTATAGAATTTTTCTTTTCATCTCTGGCTAAATATGTTGGGTTAGAAATAATATTTGGAATTTGATTACCATATTTTTTGTAATCTTCTAAATGTCTGGCTTTAATATGTTCTATATTTGTTTCACCAATAAAAATTGGAGTATCTTCTTTTATATCTAAATTTAACTTTTCTATTACTTCCTTTGTTATTTTCCCAACTTTTTTATTCATTTGTACCTCTCCTGAACTATACTACATATTATACTTTTTTAAACTATAAAGTCAACATATTTTTGAAATAAACTTGTAATATTAGGTACTAAATATAACATATTTTTTTATAACAAATGCCAAATAAACTATTAAAATACTCGCCTATCATATTCATACATAATAATCGAAATAATATTAATTGCTGCAGTTTCAGCTCTTAAAATCCTAGTTCCTAAACTTATAGTACTAACGTTATAAATTTCTTTAAGGATACTTGCTTCATCTTTAGTAAAACCACCTTCTGGACCTATTATACATGAAATATCTTTTAAATTACTTTTATTTGATATAACATTATATAGGCTATCTTTTTCATTCTCATAGGCAAAAAAATTAATTTCATTTTCACTCATACAATTTAATAATTCTTTAAAAGAAATTATATCTTTAATTACTACTTCATCACTTCTACCACATTGTTTACATGCTTCATTTGCGATTTTTTGTAATTTTTCTTTTCTTTTAATTTTTCCTTTTTCATCTAACTTTACAACAACATTATTAGAAATAAAAGGAATAATAGTTTTTACACCAAGCTCTACAGCCTTTTGAACTACTAAATCTAATTTATCATTTTTTAACACAGCAATATATAATGTTAAATTTATATTTGGAACTCCAAGAACTGGTGCATCTTTTAATTTTTCTAATTCAATATAATCTCTTCCAATATGCTTTATTTTGCATATATACTTATTAATTATTATTTCATCATCAACTTCATGTCTTAATACTTGAATATGCTTTACTTCAGTACCACTTATTTTTATATTCTTATCATCGTTTATTAATATATCATTACTATCTACAATAAATCTCCTAGCCATTTTAATCACCACATTTATTATACCAAAAATTGTAGTTTTAAACAATAGATATACTACTTTAATACAGAAGAAAATATTCAAATACTAAGTACTTAAATTGTTTATAAATATTGACATACTATCATATAAATGATATAATTTTTTATGTTAACGTAAAAAGCCAAATAATATAATTATTTATGGAGGTATGGTAATGAAGTACAAAAAAATCTTAACAAAATGCCCTTACTGCGGTAACAATGTACAAGTTGATTTAGAGCGGTCATTAAAAATCCTAGATAAACAAAATAAATATTTTTTCAACTCATATATTTGCCCAATATGTAAAAAAGAAATTATTACTTCCGATAAAAAAGGAGAATATTAGGTAAAGAAATGAAACTAGATAAAAGAAATGATTTCCATATAAAAAAAGTTTGTAAAAAATGTAACAGTGTACATGTTATGACTTGTGATAACATCAAATGTAAGTGTACTATTAACGAAAAAGATGTTAATTTCTACTTTTTTACAACACATGATTGTGGAAATAATATCTCTGTATCACCACATGAACTTTCAAAAGATTTACAGGAAATTTTATGTTTTAAAGCTCTTAAAGAGCTAAATAGCTAATAAAAAACTTAGCATAAAGGGGTAGTAAGTAATGAAATCATCAAAAAAAGCTGTTGATCCATTAAACTGTCCAATTAATATAAGTTGTAATAATTGCAACCATAATTTTTCTGTAACTTTAAATAATGGTGCAATTCCTCTTGGCGAAAATGTTAAAGATATGTCCGGTGAATACTTTTACATTCTCTGCCACTATGCCATATGTCCAATCTGCGGTAAGAAAAACTATATTCTTAGTAATTCTCTTCCCAAAGTAGTGTTAAACTTTCTTGAAGAAAATTCTATTAAGGTATAGTAAACCAAATAAGCTGTCAATAATTGACAGCTTATTTTATATGTTATATTTATCTTCCAAAGAAACCTTTTTTCTTAGTATTTACTTCATCACCAAATGAAGCAGCAAATTTAGTAAGTAATTCCCTTTGTTCATCATTAAGCTTTCTTGGTATATCAACAACAACAGTAAATTCAAGATTTCCTCTTCCTCTACCGTGTATATTTTGTATTCCTTTTTCTTTTAGTCTAAATTTAGTACCTGTTTGAGTACCTTCTGGTATATTATACTCAACTTCATCCTCAAGAGTAGGAACTTTAATTGTGCCACCTAAAGTTAATTTGGCAAATGGAACTTTTATTGTTTCAGAGATATCAAATCCGTTTCTTGTAAATATTTTATGAGGTGCAACATTAACAACAACAAATAAATCTCCTGCAGGTCCGCCTTTTTTACCGCAATCACCTTCACCATGAATAGAAATTGCTTGACCATTATCTATACCTGCTGGTATATTTACAGTTATTTTTTTTGTTTTTCTTACTGTTCCTCTTTTGTTACATTTCTCACATGGTTCAGTTATTACTTTTCCTTCACCACCACATTTATCACAAGTTTTTACAGTAGCAAATGTTCCCATTATTGTATTTTGAGTAGTTTGTACTTTTCCACTACCATGACATTTATCACAAGTTACAACTTTACTTCCTGGTTTTGCACCACTGCCATGACATACATCACATACTTCATTTTTTGACACATTAATTTCTCTTTTGGTTCCAAAAGCTGCTTCTTCAAAAGAAATATTCATGTTATATCTTAAATCAGCGCCTCTTGTTGGTCCTGTCTTTTTAGATTTTTGTCCAAAACCTCCGAATCCACCGCCAAATACACTACCTAAGATATCATCAAGATCAATATCTACTCCCATGCCATTTCCAAATCCAGAGAAATCAAAACCTCCAAATCCACCATAGCCAGCATTTCCACCAAATCCTGCTTGTTCAAAATTTGAACCAAATCTATCGTATTGAGCACGTTTATTTTGATCAGAAAGAACTGAATAAGCTTCATTTATCTCTTTGAATTTTACTTCAGCGTCTTTTTTGGCTTGCTCTCCTTGTTGTGCATCAGGATGATATTTTTTTGCCATACTTCTATATGCTTTTTTTATTTCTTCATCTGTAGCATTTTTTGAAACGCCTAATATCTCATAATAATCTTTTGAATCTGCCACAAAAATTTCCCCCTACATTTTAAATAAAGGGTGAAAGAATATTTACACCCTTTATTTATATATTATGATAACCTATTGTTTATTATCATCTTCTACTTTATAATCTGCATCATGTACAACATTTTCGCTTCCATCTGCAGTAGTAGTTTGTTCACTTGCTGCACCTTGTGGGTTTGCTTGAGAATATAATTTTTGAGATATTTCATAGAATACTTGTGTTAATTTTTCACTTGAAGATTTAATAGCATCAATATCTGTACCTTCAAGAGCTTTTTTAACATTTGAAAGTTCTACTTCTACTTTAGATTTTTCTTCATCAGAAATTTTACCTTCTAATTCTTTTAAAGTTTTCTCAGTATTATATACTAATGAATCAGCATTATTTCTAACTTCAACTTCTTCTTTTTTCTTCTTATCTTCTGCAGCATGTGCTTCAGCTTCTTTTACAGCTTTTTGTATTTCTTCTTCTGTTAGATTTGAACTAGCTGTAATAGCAATTTTTTGTTCATTGTTTGTAGCCATATCCTTAGCTGTAACATGAACTATACCATTAGCATCAATATCGAATGTAACCTCAATTTGTGGTACACCTCTTGGAGCTGGTGGAATACCAGTTAAACTAAATCTTCCTAAAGTTTTATTATATGATGCTATTTCTCTTTCACCTTGTAATACATGTACTTCAACAGATGTTTGACCATCAGCAGCTGTACTAAATATTTGTGATTTTTTAGTTGGTATTGTTGTATTTCTTTCAATTAATTTTGTAAATACACCACCATAAGTTTCAATACCTAATGATAATGGTGTTACATCAAGTAATACAAGATCTTTAACTTCACCAGTTAATACACCACCTTGAATTGCTGCACCGATAGCAACACATTCATCTGGGTTGATACCTTTATATGGTTCTTTACCTGTTATTCTTTTTACAGTTTCTTGTACAAGTGGAACACGTGTAGAACCACCAACAAGTAATACTTTATCAATTTTATCAAATGTAAGACCTGAATCTTTCATTGCTTGATTTACAGGTTCAACTGTTGACTCTACTAAATCAGAAATTAATTCTTCAAATTTAGATCTAGTTAAAGTTATATCTAAATGTTTTGGTCCTGTTGAATCAGCAGTAATAAATGGTAGATTAATTTGAGCTTGCATTACAGAAGAAAGTTCTATTTTAGCTTTTTCAGCAGCTTCCTTTAATCTTTGCATTGCCATATTATCTTTTGATAAATCTATTCCATTATCTTTCTTAAATTCAGAAACTAAATAATTAATAACTCTTTCATCAAAGTCATCTCCACCTAGTCTGTTATTACCAGATGTAGCCATAACTTCAAAAACACCATCTGCTATATCTAGGATAGATACATCAAATGTACCACCACCAAGATCATATACCATTATTTTTTGTTCAGCGTCTTTATCAAAACCATGAGCAAGTGATGCTGCAGTTGGTTCATTTATTATTCTTAGAACTTCAAGACCTGCTATTCTTCCTGCATCTTTAGTTGCTTGTCTTTGTGAATCACTAAAATATGCTGGTACAGTTATAACTGCTTGAGTTACTTTCTCACCAAGATAATTTTCAGCATCTGCTTTTAATTTTTGTAAAATCATAGCTGATATTTCTTGTGGTGTATATTCTTTATCATCAATTTTAACTTTTTTGTCACTTCCCATATCTCTTTTTATAGAGATTACTGTTCTATCATGATTAGTAACAGCTTGACGTTTTGCAACTTGACCTACTAATCTTTCTCCATTCTTTGCAAAAGCAACTATTGATGGAGTTGTTCTTGCACCTTCTGCGTTAGGAATTACAACTGGTTCTCCATTTTCAATTACAGAAACACATGAATTTGTTGTTCCTAAGTCTATTCCAATAACTTTTGACATAATATTACCTCCTAAAAATACAAAGTTATTTATATTATATACTTAATTCATATATAAATACACGGATTAAGTAAATACCAAAATAATTTAATTTGCTACTTTTACCATTGAATGACGTATTACTTTATCTCCAATTTTGTAGCCTTTTCTTAAAACTTCTACTATTTCTTTTTCACCAAAATTATCATCTTCAACATGCATTACTGCTTCATGATAATTTGGATCAAATGTTTTGTTTAAAGCATCAATTTCTTCAAGTCCAAATTTCTTTAAAGTATCATTTAATTGGTTATATATCATAACCATACCATCTTTAAACGATTCATCCTTTGTTTCTGCAGATACTGCTTTTTCAAAATTATCTATAATTGGTAATATATCTGCTAATACATCAGATGTAATTGTAATATATAGATTTTCTTTTTCCTTTGACATTCTCTTTTTAAAATTATCAAATTCAGCCATATTCCTTTTTAAATGTTCAAAATATTCATCAGCTTTTTTCTTTTGATCATTTAAATGCTCATTTAGTTTGGCTATATATAAATCTTTATCAACTTCACCATTTTCATCTTTTAATTCTTCTAAATCATCAATTAAATTATCATCTAATTCTTGATTTTCATTTTCACCGTTTTCCATTTTATCCTCCCTCATCTTTATCATTAAGTAATAAATTTTTAAACTTAGTATTAATATACTTTAATGTAGATATTGTTTTTGAATAATCAATTCTTTTTGGACTAATTACAGATATCTTACCTATATGTTTATTATCTTTTTCAATATCTAGTGATATAATACTGCAATCTTTTAACATTACTTCTTTGCTCTCAGACCCTATTATAATTCCAAGTCCATTAGATTTCGTTTTTTCTAATGCTTCATCTATTACTTCTTTAGTTGAAATCATATTAACAAAATTTTTTGCCTTCTCTACATCTGAAAATTCTGGTAATTCCAAAATAGATTCAACATTTGCACTTAACTTTTTTTGTTCTTTTGACATTTCATATTTTATACTTTCACATATTTTATCAAGAACAAATGAAAAGGCTGTAAGTTCTTTTGCTATAACATTATTTAAAACTAAACTTAAATTTTCAAGTGGAGTTCCAACTAAATTTTTATTTAATATCTCAGTTAACTCTTCAATTGTTTGATCTTGAACAGAATCTGTAAGTTTAGCAAAGCAGTCTTTAACAGTACCATTTTGTGATAAAATAATTATTAACAATAATTTATCTGAAACTTTTACTATTTTTATATTTTCTAATAAATCTTGTTTTTTTAGAGTAAGAACTGTAGGTCTAGTAAGTACTTTTGATATAACATCAGCTGCTTGTTCAAGTAATTTTTCTGTATCACCAAAGCCGGTTATGCTATTATCAATATAATTAATATCGACCATTGACAGCTTTTTCTCTTTCATTAAATTATCAACATAGTATCTATAACCCTTAGTTGATGGTATTCTACCAGCAGATACATGAGGTTGCTCTAAGTATCCTTGTTCTTCTAATAACTTCATTTCATTTCTAATAGTAGCACTACTATACTCTAAATGATATTTATCAACTAATGTTTTAGAGCCTACTGGCTCAGCAGATGAAATATAATCCTCAACAACAGATGATAATATTTTTTTCTTTCTATCATCTAAATTCATAAAATCACCTTTTTAGCACTTTAAGTTCTTGAGTGCTAACTTCTAATATATTACACCTATATTTATACTTTGTCAAGCTTTTTTTATTAAAAAAACTTTATTTTTTGTGAAAATTTTGTGATAGAAAATTTGACATAAATATTTATTAGTGCTATAATAGCTGTGCAATTAAATTTATTTTGGGGGAATTAATATGCCTGCAAAAAACAAAAACAAAATTTTGGATGACCGGTCTATTATAAAATCATTAACCAAAGTATCAAAACATGGTAAAGAAAATTATCTTAATGCTGATGGAAAAACCATAAGTAGAATATGGTTTAACAAAGTACATGCTTTCTATGAAGGATATGCAGTTGTAGAATTAATTTTTTTAAAAAAATTATACTATAACTACATTAACCCATATGGGAAACTACTTTCAAAAAAATGGTTTAGATATGCTAGTGATTTTTCGGATTCTCTTGGATTAGTTAAATTATATGAAAATAATTTCTGTTTTCTAACTAAAAAAGGAGAAGTTTGGCTAAATAAGCATTTTTATTTTGCACGTAGTTTTTGTGAAGGGTTTGCAGCAATTCAAGATAAAGAAACATTACTTTTTAACTTTATAAATCAAAATGGTGAATTTCTATCTAAAGAACAATATTTTTCTGTAAGTGATTTTAATAATAAAATTGCAATAGTATCACACAAAGATACTCGTAAGCTAAATATTATAGATACTAAAGGTAAAATTCTTTCACCATATTTTTGGTTTGATTATTTTTCAAATTTCATTGGGCACTATGCAATAGTTCAAATCGGTAAACATTTTAACTACATCAAAAGAAACGGAAAATTACTATTTGAAAAATCAAACCTTATTTACTGTGAACATTTTTATGATGGTGTTGCAAGAGTGCAAAGAGAAGATATGCTTTGGAACTATATAAGAGAAGATGGAACTCCACTATCTCCTATTTGGTTAAAGAAATTACATCTCTTTCATAAAGGTCTTGCAAGAGCACAAAGAGAGGATGAATTTTGGAACTACTTAAAAATAACTGGTGGTTTTCTTTCTACAAAAGAATGGTTTAAGCAAGCCAAAACCTTTCGTAATGATATTGCAAATGTACAAAGATGTGATGAATTTTGGTACTTATTAAAATCAGATGGCACCATTTTAGAAACAATACCTTTTCTTAATCCAATAACATTTTATAACGGTAAAGCTAGGGTTCAAAGAATTGATGGCTGCTATAATATTTTGCGACCAGATGGTTCTTACGTATATAGCAGTTGGTATGAAAACTACTGGGACATAACTTAAAAAGAAGCGAAGTGATTAAAATATAATCACTTCGTTTCTTTTTCTGTAATATAAACTAAATTTTCAATTAGAGAAATAACAGTCATTTTGCCTACTCCACCAGGTACGGGAGTAACATCAGCCTTTTTTGATACCTCTTTTGTATCAACATCTCCAATTATATTACCATTTTCTCTATTAATTCCAACATCAATTATAGTGGCACCTTCCTTTACCATATTTGCTTTAACAAGATGTGGACTACCAGCAGAAACTATAAGTATATCTGCCTCTTTAGTATATTTTTCTAAATCTTTTGTTTTTCTATGGCATATTGTAACAGTACAGTTTCTGTTTAAAAGTGCAAGAGCAATTGGCTTACCAACTATATTACTCCTTCCAATTACAACAGCATTTGCTCCTTCATAAGCAACATTAAGATTATCTAATATACTTATTATTCCCTTTGGAGTACAAGGTAATATATTCTCTATTCCTAAGTAAATATCACTACTACAATTTCTACTAAAAGCATCAACGTCTTTTTTATAACAAATAGAATCTAATATTTTAAATTTATTTAAATGTTTAAACAATGGTAATTGTACTAAAATACCATGAACAGTAGAATCTTCATTTAAATTTTTAATTAAACTAATTATTTCATCTTCAGATGTAGAAGAAATAAAACTATATTCTTCTTGTAAAATTCCAAGTTCATCACATATTTTCTTCTTGTTTTTTATATATATTTTAGAAGCTTCATCATCAGATGCAACTATAACAGCAAGTTTAGGATAAATACCAGAATTATTTAACTTTTCAATTTTTTTCTTTAAATTCATCTTTTTTTCTTCTATAATAGTATTTATATCAATAATCATATTTTTACTCCTTTTAAATAATTTAAAATATATACATCTTCATCTGTTTTTTTATTTACTTTTTCAATTCCACTTATTAGTATATCTAAAATATCTTTATTAATACTAACCTTCTCTTTTAGATACATTTTAGCCATATATGTACATATGCACATATTATCTACATAAGTTAAATTTGCCTCTTTAAATTCAGATGTATTAATATTATGGTTAGTTATAATTTCCATAACTTTTGTTTTATCATGTTTAATGTCTATATTTTCTTTACACATCACTATATATTTACTATCATCCGATATACTTTCTGTATAATATTTACTATCTTTTTTCAAACTATTATATACATAGCCTTTATACCCCACCTTTGTTATAAAATGTGCATAAGCTATTGCAGCCATTTCCATATCTAAGTCAGAGTCTTGTAATATTATAATGTATTGCATAATCTCACCTATAATTATTTTAACATACCAATAACATAAAAGTAAATATAATATATTAAAACTACCACCTAAAATATTTTAAGTGGCAGTTTATTTACTATTCTATTTCTTTAATTATTCTATCTATTGTAGACTTCAAATATATTGCAGCTGATTTAGGTGCTACTTTACTAGGTAATGATAAAGACCAAACAACCTTTCTATTTAATTTGTTTGCTATATCAAAATCTACTCCACCCGGATTAGATGCAAGATCTATAATTAATACATCCTCTTTTAATAACCTTAACCTTTCTTCATTTAACATCATAAGTGGAATTGTATTAAAAATATAATCCATATCTTTTAAATAGTTATCTAAGGTATTAAGATGTATACTATTATATCCCATTGCTTCAATCATTGCCAAGTCACTTTCTTTTCTTGCTTCACAATATACATTACATCCAATTCCATTTAATTTTTGAGAAAGCACTTTGCCTACTTTTCCATATCCCATTACTAATACATTCTTTCCACTAAGTACAGTATTAGAGTTTTTTATTGCTTCACATATTGCTCCTTCTGCAGTTGGTATAGCATTTAGTGTTGCAACTTCATCAATTCTCATTAAATCATAATATGTTACATCTTTTAGTTTTGGCTTTATTTCCTCTTTTATAGCACCAGTAAAAAGAGTTTTACCCTTTATTTTTTCTATGAACTCATCACATTTTATATTAGTACTTGTTAAATGTATTAAATCTCTTGTAAAAGGAACTGATGATATTATATAATCTGCTTCTTCAAAATCTACAATATTTATATTTTCATTTATATATAGCTTTCTTATATAATTGCTTCTGTCATCCGTACCAACAATACAATACTTTTCCATAAAACCACCTCATAAATAATCTATGGGGTGACAACTAAAAAAATTACTTTAATTGTAATATAAATTCTTTTAGAATATCATTTTCACATAATTTATCATCTATTAGTGAAACTGCATCTTCAAAACTATATATTTTAAATTTATCTATTTTCTCATCTTTTAATACTTGCTCTAAAATTGCAATTATTGAATCTTTTAAACTTTCCACATTTTTTTCTTTAGTTTTTAATACTAACTCGGGTATTATTTTTTTAGTTAAAAGATCAAATATATTTTCAGACTTAATTAGTTTTATTTTAAGTTTTCTGGCTAACTTTTCTAAATATAACGGTGAAATACTATTTAGTTTTTGTATTATATAATCATTACTTACATCACTAAAGTAATATCTAAATCCATCATAATTATTTATATATCTTAAGCCATCATAATAGCCAAGCTTTAATTCATAATTTAAATTATTGGTATCAAAATTCAATATGCTAGGTAATGTATCAATTGGTTCAATCATATTAATTAGAATATTACCTCTTTTTACTATATTTTTGTAATCTCTTATTCTGATTCTTTTATGTGCTCTTATAGCTATTACTTTATTATATCCTTTTTCCTCTAGCATATGAACAGGGCAATTATCCCATGCTCCACCATCTAGATACTTTTTATTATTAATTATTGACCTTTTAAAAACTGGTAAATTAGCACTTGCCATTATGTAATCAACTAACTTTCCTTTTGGAATTTCATCAATATATTTTTCTTCACCATTAATATCGCTAAGACACATCGTAACAAGACCATATAATATATCTGAATTTCTAATTTTTTCTTCATCTATTCCTTCTTCTAATATTTGTCTCATCTTTTCTGTATCCATGCCTTTATTTTTTAATGCTTCTCCTAATTTTTTAGATAAATATTTTATAGAATTAATATCTAGATTTATATCAAAAGTCCTCTTCATTACTTCATTATCTAAATCAAATAAATCTTTAAATGACATAGTTTGCCACATTGAATATATTTTATCAAAATCACCTTGAGCAATGTATGCACCATTTATGGCTCCAATAGAAGTACCTACAATTGCATCAAATTTATACCCATTTTCAAATAAAGCCTTTACAGCACCGATTTGATATGCACCTCTTGCTCCACCACCTTCAAGTGATAATGCTATTTTACCATCTCCTGGTTTTATATTACTATATACTTTATTAGTCATATATTTATTCCTCCAATTAATAATATATTATATATTAACACATTTATACAATATTTAGCAAGCAAATAGAAAAATATTGATATGAAAACATTTAACAATTTTCATATCAATATATATTTATATATAATTATTTTTCTCTGTTATATTCTGATACAACAAACTTATTATCTACATTTTTTATTTTAATAGTACTTGTTTGTTCTTCAAAACTTCCATTTACTACAGATATTCTATCAGTATAACTATACGTATATTCATCATTATCTTTAGAAACAAGTTCTACTTTAATAACTTTATGGCTACTTCCAGTAGCACCACCAGCTAGTAGTTTTAAATATCCATTCTCATTAGTATAATATAAATTATAATATTTACTATCAAGGAATTCTCTTGTAGCGTAATTTTCTAGCTCTGAGATAACATCTTCATACTTTAAATTAGTTACGCCATCTTTTGTATTTTTATCTAATTCTTCTAAACTATCATAAAAATCTAAGTATTCGATCAAAAAAAGACCAGGCTCGCCATAAAACATAATAGCATTTAAATTTAAAAAATCTTCTATTGTAACTCTTGCGATTTTATCCATATTTTTTTGTAATATTTCATTAGACTCATTTTTATCTTTCTCATTATTTTCATTATTTACATTAATCTCATTGATTTTTTCTTCATATTCAGTTTTTAAATTTGCTATATTTTGTGATAATTGTTGTTTTTCTTTATCAGAAGAAATGTATAAATATACAGCAATGCATGAGGCAGCAATTGTAGTAATAACAAATATTACAATTAAAATATTTTTTCTTTTGTTATTCATAATACTCCTCCCTAAATATATAACTATTTATATAAGTATATATCATATTTTTTTATTTTCAACTATTTTTTTAATTCTTTTTTATTGCACCGCATTCTTTTAATATTTGTTCAACACATTCATTAACAGTTATATCAGGGTTTTTAGTGTAATATTCAAATTGTCCATATTTTCTATAGTTTTGTTTTGAGTTTTCTTTATTCATTGTTCTAATTTTATTTCCATTATTTATTGCTAAAACAACATCCTCTAAAGTTATCTTCTTAAGTATTCTTTTAAAGTTTTTCTCCTGCTTATAATCATCAATAAACTGAAAATCTTCATTAAACGCTTTATTAATTCCTTTTACATATTGTTTCCTATGACTAACAAGACTCATTTGTTGATTCTTATGCAAAATAATCCACAACTCAAAAGAAAAATTACTATACCCTAGTTTATAACTAATTTTTTTATTTATTTTTTTTACTGTTCTTAACTCTTCTAATATTTTTTCAAACTGTAACTTATGTACCTTATCATTACTTTCATAATCGCATATATGAAATGCCTTAGTAGGATATATAGCTGGTATCGACTTGGCTCTACTTATAATTGATTTATTTACTTTTATATCAAAACTAACTTTAAATGGTATTTCTTTAGAATTATTTATCAACTCTTGCAAATGTTCAAAATACCATTTCTCTGTCTCACCTTCTACTGATAAATAATATTGATTACATATTTTTCTTATCATTTATCATCTCCTTCCATATTATAAAAAACATTTGAAAAATCAATATTTCTTATTGCTCCATATTTGTTAATAAAATAGTTTTTCATATAGTCTTCAGAGTTTCTTACACCTTTTTCTCCATTAGTTTTAAAATCCGATAATGAATAATGTATACTACCATTAAGTTCTTTTTCAACAAATTTTATCTCATCTCTTCTTAATAAAGAATTATTTAAAAATATTGGATTATGTGTATTAAAAATTAATTGTGCTCCTTTTTTATTAATTTCATCATTATGAAAAATATTAATAATATTCATAATTGCCATAGGATGAATTGAAGCATCTAGTTCGTCAATAACTAATGTTATCCCTTTTTTTATAGCCATGATAATTAATGGAAAAACATTTAAAAATCTAATAGTACCAAATGATTCAAAGACTTCAGCTGGTAAAATAACATTTCCATCATCTAATTCAATTATTGAAAGTGGATCTGTTTGTTCTTTATCGTTATTTATTGGATATGCAATGCTTCTTGACGTTAGCCCAAAATCATTTAAGGCTTTATTTAATGTCTTATCTATATAATATTTTTTATCATTGTTATTATTAGATATAATTGGTAAAATTTGCATTTTGTCGGCATGATATATAATTCTAAACTTTTCTTTAAACCATTCATAAATAATATCATATATTTTCTTACTATATAATGTTTTAAACATTCCATTTAAGAATAATTCCTTATCATCTAAATTTGTTTTGGAAATTTTTTCTGCCGCATCATTTGAAAAGTTCTCTATAAGATATTCTTTTATTTCTTCTATTTTTCCTATTTTTAATTGACTATTTCTTTCATATATTAATACATTATTTATGTATAATTCTTCTTCTACAATCTTTCTGTTATAATTAGGTTCGAGGAACTTTCCTAATTCTATTGCAATTTTATATTCTATCATTAATTCTTGAGATACAAATTTTATATAAAAACTTACAGGTTCATTTTTTCTACTTTTTATATTAGGTATTAATTCTAAGTTGCTTACAGCTGTATTAGGACTTATGCTATTTTCTTTATTCATTATATTACCACTTAATATAATAGAGCGAAATACTTCCATTCCTCCAATTAAATTTGTTTTTCCTGATGAATTTGGTCCATATATAGCAGCTGACGATAAAGCTTTTACATCATTTCCTTTTATTTTTTTAGTAATTAGACTATATTCCAAGTCTTTTATTCTAGCTGGAGTCATTTTAAAATCCACTTCATTTCTAAAAGATTTAAAATTTTTCATTTTAAACTCTAACAGCATACCGTCTCCTTTCATCATGCAATTTTATTGCATGTTTTTTAATATTATACTATTATTATGTGCTAAAGTCAATAACATATGCATTTTTTTTGCATTTAAACTTAATTAAAATAAAAAACACCTCTAACTAACATATATGCTAATTAAAGGTATTTTATATAATTATTTAACAAAATTTATAATAGATTTGTTGTTTTTTACTATAACATTGGCGAAAAAGCAGAACATATAGCTTCTAACCATTTTTGCGTTACTGGTCTTACTTTCCACTCATCAAGTGTAATAGGAATACAATTTTTTATTGTTTCTTCAAAATCTTTCTTTATATCTTTTTCTACCCCTGTCATATATGACCAATTTATACATTCAAAATTTAAATGCATACTTCTATAATCAAGATTTGCAGTACCAACGATTGATGTATTATCGTCAGAAACTAAAGTTTTTGAATGTATAAACCCAGGTTTATATTCATATACTTTAACTCCAGCCTCTAATAGTACTTCATAATATGAACGTGTTACTATTTGTATTATTTTCTTATCTGGTATATGAGGAGTTACAACCCTTACATCAATACCGCTTCTTGCTGCATTAAGTATAGCTGTAAGTAATGTTTCACTTGTAACAAAATATGGAGTAGTTAAATATACATAGTCTTTTGCATAATTTATTGTTTGTATAAAAATATTCTCAACTGGATTTTTTCTATTATCTGGTCCATCAGAACATGGTAGTACATATCCTTCTGTTTTTTCTTTATCTTCCTCTTTATTCTGGTACAGTTCATAATTTGCAGGCATATTTGAAATTTCTTCTTTATCTCTTAGGAATATTAAAGTATAACTCCAAACAGCCCTTCCTTTAATTCTAATTCCACCATCTTTCCAATGACCAAATCTTTCAATAATATTTGCATATTCATCAGCTAAGTTAACTCCACCTGTATATGCAACTTTACCATCAATTACTACTACTTTTCTGTGGTCCCTATAATTTATATATCCATTTATAACTATACTAAATGGATTAAACATATATAATTCTATGCCTGCATCCGCCATTTGCTTTTTAAAATCCTTAGGTAATCTAAAAATACATCCGACAGAGTCAAGTATCATTTCTACTTTAACGCCTTGTTTTACTTTTTCTTTTAATATTTCAAATATTTCATTCCAAAGTTTTCCTTTTGAAAGTATAAAAAATTCCATTAATATATATTTATCAGCTTTTAATAAATCCTTCTTTAAACTTTCAAAAAATTTCTCACCAATATCAAAATATTCTAATCCTTGATTTTTATATACAGGAAAACCTGTTACTTTTGTCATATATTGTATTTGATTATATTTATATCTATCTGTATCATATAGCTCTTTTGCAATATTTTCACTATTTCTAAGTAAATCTTCGGATTCTACCCTTATTTTTCTAATAGCTAACTCTTTCTTTTTTCTTAATTTACTATTACCCCATAATATATATGCTACAAGTCCAATTACTGGAAAGAATAGTATAAACAAAATCCAAGATACTTTATATGCAGAATTGTCATGATGATATAATAAATAAAGTATTGCAACTATTTTAAAAATATCAAATATAAGTCTTGCATATGTATATAGCCCTTTTGCTGTTGTATAAAGAGCAAGCATTATAGCTACTTGTAGTACAAAAACAATAATTAATGCTACAATTTTAAATATCGTAACAAATATATTCTTTTCGCCCTTTTTCTTTAATTTAGGCATATTTTTTACGTCATTATCTATGTCCATTCTTTACCTCGATTCTAGTATAATATTATTCTTTGTAATATGTTATTACTTATACTAATTAAACTACATTATCTCATAACCATATTTTTTATAAAATTCTTCTCTAAATTCAAGTAAAGAGTCTTGTTTTATTGCTTCTCTTACATTTTCCATTAAATTTACTAAAAATCTTAAATTATGTATTGATAAAAGTCTTGCACCTAAAATTTCTTTTGCTTTAAATAAATGCCTTATATATGCTTTAGTATAGTTCTTACAAGTGTAACAATCACACTCTTTATCTAAAGTTGTAAAATCTTTAGCATGACACGCATTTAATAAATTAACTTGTCCAAAATGAGTTAATGCTGTTCCATTTCTAGCCATTCTAGTAGGCATTACACAGTCACACATATCAATTCCAGAAATTGCGGCTTCAATTAAATAATCAGGTGAACCAACACCCATTAAATATCTTGGTTTATTTTCTGGTAAAAGAGGTGTTGTATATCTTAAAATATCTAAAAATTCTTCTTTAGGTTCTCCTACACTAATTCCTCCTACAGCATAACCAGGAAAATCTAACTTAGCTAATTCTTTAGCACTTTCTTTTCTTAAATCCTTAAAGAAGCCACCTTGTACTATTCCAAAAAGTGCCTGATTTTGTGTATTTTTATGGTATTCTTTACAACGTTTAGCCCATCTTGTTGTTCTTCTCATTGATTTTTGTACATAATCATAAGAAGCCCCATATGGTGCACATTCATCAAAAGCCATCATGATATCTGAACCTAAAGCATTTTGTATTTCCATAGATTTTTCAGGAGATATAAAATGTTTAGAACCATTTAAATGCGATCTAAATTCAACACCTTCTTCTGTTATTTTTCTTAAGTCACCTAAACTAAATACCTGAAATCCACCGCTATCTGTTAATATATTTCTATCCCAATTCATAAATTTATGAAGTCCACCTGCTTCACGTATTAATTCATGACCTGGTCTTAAATATAAATGATATGTATTACTAAGAATTATATGAGATTTTACTTCCTCTTTTAATTCCTCTGGTGTCATAGATTTTACTGTTGCTTGTGTCCCTACAGGCATAAACACCGGTGTTTCAACATCTCCATGTGGAAGATGCATTACACCAAGTCTTGCTCCTGTTTTTTTATCTATTTTTTTAATTTCAAAATTTAAAGCTTGTTTTTCCATACTAATTCCTTTCTAATATTATGTTAATATATTATCATATTATGTCGATTTTTGCAATAGAAAAAATAAATCCAGTGAAACACTGAATTTAATTTTTTATATTATTCATTACTTGGTAGAGCATCATATTCATCATATATATCTCCAACAATTTCTTCTATAGCGTCTTCTACTGTAAGAAGCCCTATAACTTGCTCATCTTTGTTTTTTACTATTGACATTGATTGATGAGTTTTCTGCATCATTCTAAAAACATCATCTATCTTTTCATTTTCATATACAAAAGCAGGTTTTCTCATAACTTTATGTAGATCTAATTTTGCATTTTTTGAATAGTAAATTAACAAATCCTTAACATTTAAAATACCTATTATATTTTCACCTTCAGTTACAGGTAATCTAGTATACTTAAATTTTTTTATTGAAGTTAAAAGAGTTTTTGCATCTATGTTGATATCAATAGTTGCCATATCTTCTTTTTTTGTCATTATTTGAGAAGCCTCTTTATCATTTAAAGTAAATATATTAAATATAAGTTTTTCTTCTCCAACTTCAATTGCCCCCTCATCTTTACCAGTTGTAATTATTCTTTTTATTTCTTCTTCAGTAAGCCTTTCTTCTTCCTTGTTTTTTATACCTAAAATTTTTGATATTAAATTAGTAGACACAGTAAGTAACCATACAAATGGATAAGTTATTTTTGTTAATATTGATATAAAATTAACCATAAAATATGATATTTTTTCTGGATTTGCTAGAGCTAATTTCTTAGGAACTAATTCTCCAAAAACTAATGTAAAATATGAAAGTATTAAAGTTACTATTACAACTATTACATTCTTTAAAGTGGCTGTAGATAAAAATGATATTGATATATTTCCCACAATTCTATCAGCAAAAGTTTCAGCAGCAAATGCACTTGCTAAAAAACCAGCTAAGGTTATACCTATTTGAATAGTAGCCAAAAAAACACTTGGATCATCTAATAATCTTTTTATTTTTATAGCCTTTTTATTATTATTTTTTACATTTTCTTTTAGCTTTCTTTTATTTAAAGATAAAAATGCTATCTCAGAAGAAGCAAATAATCCATTTAAAATTATAAGTATTATTAATAACAATATTTCGCCTAACAAAATATATCACTCCCTGCTATATATATTAACATATCTATATTCATTTATCAAGAAAAGATGCAACTTTTAAGTTGCATCTTTAATATAATCTAATACTTCTTGCATGTTTTTTAAACACTTAACATCAGATGATACAAGCCTTTTTACTAACTTGCTTTTTCCAACATATACAATCTTAGCTTGGTCTATTCCTTCTGCAGCATATTCTACATTTAATCTTTTACCTGCTAAAATATCATCCATATAGTTATTTCCTATTATATAATCAATGTCTAATTTTGATAACTCTTGAGGAATGTCTTCTCTTTTTTTAGTATACACTAAAATACGACTTCCTAAAATGTTAAATTTTAATGCATAGATATCATGTGTTATAAATAAAACACTATATCCCATTTCTTGAATAGGAACAACATAACTATTGTATGCTTTTTCAACATATTTTTTTGAGAGTTTACAATACTTTTCTTCGTATATTCTTAAGCAGTTATAATAGTTTTGACCAGAAAATATGGAATAAACTACCATAACAGCTTTAAACATGAACATACTATTACTGATAAAGTCCAAGTCATTAACAATGTTGAAAAATCTGTTTATCACTTTTATACATCTGTTTTTTCCAAACATCTCAGATATAATCTGATTAAATACTAGCTTAAATTCTTCGAACAATGTACCATCAATATCGATAATACAAAATCCACACGCTTTCTTCCGGTTTTTCATTTGAAGTACCCTCCTTATTTTTTTCTACATTATACCATGATTAGACCAATAAGTAAATAGAATATTGTGTATATAAGGCAAATTATAACTATAGTTACTACATTTTATCCTTTTTTAGGTACTTTAAATACTCATATATAAAGTCATCTATTTTTCCATCCATTACTGCTTGAACATTACCTACTTCAAAATTTGTTCTATGATCTTTTACTAAAGTATATGGACAAAATACATAAGACCTTATTTGATTTCCCCATGAATTATCAGTTGTTTCACCTTTTATATCGTTCATCATTTTTTCTCTGTTTTGTCTTTCCAATTTATATATTTTAGCTTTTAGCATCTTCATTGCATTTTCTCTATTTTGTAGCTGTGATCTTTCAGTTTGGCAACTTACAACAATACCAGTTGGTATATGCTTTAATCTAACTGCAGATGAAGTTTTATTTACATGTTGTCCTCCAGCTCCACTTGCTCTATATACATCCATTTCGATATCTTCTGGTCTTATTTCTACATTTATATCATCCTCTATTTCAGGCATAACTTCTACAGCTGCAAATGATGTATGTCTTCTACTATTACTATCAAAGGGAGATATTCTTACTAATCTATGAACACCATTTTCACCTTTTAAATAACCATAAGCATTTATACCTTTTACTAAAATAGATACTGACTTTATTCCTGCTTCTTCTCCATCTTGTAAATCAAAAACTTCAACTTCAAATCCAGATTTATCTGCCCATCTAGTATACATTCTATATAACATTAAAGCCCAATCTTGAGATTCAGTTCCACCAGCCCCAGGATGTATAGTTATAATGGCATTATTTGAATCGTATTCATCAGAAAGCAATGTGTCTATTTCTAACTTTTCAAGTTTACTTTCTAGAGTTTTTGAAAGATTTACAGCCTCTTTATAACTTTCAGCATCGTTCATTTCCTCTGCAAGCTCTATGTATCCTGCAAAGTCGTCTATTTCTTTTTCTATATATTCCATTTTTTCAATTGTATTTTTTATTATTTTCATCTCAGAAAGTACACTAGCTTGCAAAGAAGTATCTTCCCAAAAGCCATCTTGCATTGTAGTTTTTTCTAATTTTGTAAGTTTTTCTTTTTTTGAATCTAACATTAAAGCTTGTTTAATATTTTCAAATTTTACTTTTATATCATTTAATAATATTTTTAAGCTATCTATTTCCATTATATACACTCACTCCAAATCTTATCATGGCTATCTAATTCATTAGGCTTAAAACTAAATTCTAAATATTCATCTTTAGTTGGATGAAAAAAAGATAAGTAATATGACCATAGTGCAAGGTTTTGTCCTACTTTATTTACTTTTTGACCATATTTTATATCACCATATAAAGGATGTGATATATTTGAAAATTGTACTCTTATTTGGTGATGTCTGCCACTATGCAAATCTATATCTACTAAGCTATATTCTTTATTATTATATTTAAAGTTTTTTAGTGTAGTATATTCTAAAGATGCAAGTTTTGCTTTTTTATTATCTTTGGTTGTTACTTTACTCATGTTTAATCTTTCATTCTTTACTAAATAGTCTTCAAGTAATACTTTTTTATTATTTACAGGTAAAGTGCCGTTTACAATAGCAAGATATCTTTTTTTCACATTTTTTTGCCTAATATATTCAGATAATCTAGATGCAGCTTTAGAAGTCTTAGCAAAGACCATTACACCTCCAACCATTCTATCCAATCTATGTACAAGTCCTAAATATACATTACCAGGTTTATTATATTTTTCTTTTAAATACTCTTTAATAATTGTTAACATATCTTTATCGCCTGTTTTATCTGCTTGAACTGGTATTCCAACCGGTTTTACTACAACGATTATATGATTATCCTCATAAATTACTTTTAAATTCATTTTATGCCTCCATTTAATGACTTATACTATTTTCATAACTTTGCCTATTTGATTTTTTGTTAAATTTAAAAATTTTGTTAATACTTATATCTTGTATTATTGCATCAACAAAACCTTCACCTGTACCATCTGATACTACTATATTTGTATCAATACTTTTTTGTACTTGTTCTAAAGTGGTATCATCTAAAAATATATCCTCATCATCTTTTAACATTACTTCTGGTAATATTATATAATCTCCTAAATTTTCACCATTTTCTTTCAAGTTATTTAAGGTTGATATAATATCTCTACCTACTACAAGACCTGTTACAGTTATATCTTTCCCGAAATATTCATTTTCAATAGGCACAACATTTATATTTATATTTTTAAATAATCTCATTATTCGTTTTGCCTTTAACCTTATATATTTGTCTACTATTTTTCCGGTTATAAGGGTTACAGTTTTTGATATACCATTATCAATATTGTTATTTTCTATATCGTTTTTTACTCGTTTTAACTTTTTATTAAAATCATGGTCAAATAATGAAATCATACCAATTCCATCTTCTAATTGACCGAAATCTAAATAGTCAGAATAATTTGGTACTTTAATATTGGCTTTCAAATAAAATTCATCTGCTAAATATATAATTGGTGATTTATATTTTTTCTTAAATTCTTCTTGATATTTAGCTGCTATGTTTATTGCATCTATACAATCTTGTTTATCTAGTCTTTCTAGGGGATACAAACCCTCCCTATTTTTTGATAGTCCAACTGGAACGATACAGATACTTTTTAATACTGGTATATATTTAGATAAATCCTTTATCGTTTTTTCTAAAATTTTACCATCATTTATCCCTTTACAAAGAACTATTTGCGTATTAATTGCTATACCAGCTTCATAAAATCTATCTAAATATGATAAAACTTTTCCAGCAAATCTATTATTTAACATCATACATCTTACCTTTTCATCTGTTGCATGAATTGAAATATTTATTGGAGAAAGTCTATAACGAATTATTCTATCAATATCAAAATCTTTCATGTTTGTTAACGTTATATAATTACCAGTAAAAAAAGATAATCTATAATCATCATCTTTAAATATTAATGTATCTCTTACATTTTTAGGTAACTGTTCCATAAAACAAAAAATACATTTGTTAGTACAATTTTTAGGCTTATCTATTAGCTCGTGTTCAAATTCTATTCCCAAATCTTCTGATACTTCTTTTTCTATTTCATATATTTCTATTTCGCCATTTTTTCTTTCTACCTCAAGTTCTACATATTCATCTTCTATATTAAATTTATAATCTAAAATATCAAATATTTTTTCACCATTTACAGTAAGTATATAGTCTCCTTTTTCTAAACCAATTTCGTCAGCTATACTACCCTTTTTTACTCCATAAATTAATATTTTATCTATATAACTCACCTCCAGAAAATAAAATAATATAAAAAAAGCTCCACGAAAGTGGAGTAAAATATTCTAGTTTTCTTTTTTATTTTCTTTTTCTTTAATTTCAACTGCTTGTTTTTTGTTATAGTATCCACAAGAAGGACAAGCCTTATGTGATAATACTGGTTCGCCACAATTTGAACAAGTAGATACATTTACTTCATCTAATTTCCATGTAGAACGTCTTAAATGTGTTCTTTCTTTAGACCATCTTCTTTTTGGTTGTGCCATTTATATTCCCTCCTTAAAAGCCTAATGTAATTAAGCAAATATCCTCATTTACCCATATATTATATACTACAAACCTATAGTTGTCAAGATTTACCGTAAAAGTTTATTGTAAAACATAATAAATATGTTATATAATCTCTTCTAAATCTAGTTATTTATTTTTTTGCCTTTTTATGGTATACTAAAACATAAGGTGATTATATGAACTATATCTATATATTAATCGGTTATATTATAATAATAAATATCATATCATTTTTTATAATGTTATATGATAAAAAACAAGCAATATATCATAACTTTAGAATTAGTGAAAAAACTATATTCATTGTTAGTTTATTACTTGGTGGAATTGGTACATATGTTGGTATGTACGTATTTAGACATAAAACAAAACATTTGAAATTTACAATAGGTATACCAATTGTTATAATATTAAATATTATTTCTGTATTTTATATTTTTAATTATTTAATAAGTTCATTTTAAATTTTTTACTAATTGTGTAACAACAGTTGCCCAATTTACAGAATATATCTCTTAAACACGTAGAAAAGCAAGTTTTCTAGTTTTCTGCTTTCTGCAAAATAATACTGAGAAAATACCGAGTTACCAATCCAGTATATTTTATAAATATTAACAATAAAATCTGACTTCCTGCTCTGGAAAATGTTTTTTCCACTCTGATATTATATAAAAATAATTATTAACTATTGTTTCCAATAATTCTGTCAATTCTTTACTTCATACTTTTGTAGCATTAGGTGTTGGTTTTCCTTTTGAAATATGTATGTGAATTGATTAATTATTTTCATTTTACCAAAAATAAATTTTATATCCGTAATATTTCTAGAATATTAGGCACTAAGAATACCTCCTTGTCTTTCCCATCTATAAAAAGCTGGCATACCTCTTTCCATATTTTGCATTTTCATTTATTATTTTTCCTAAATAACTATATAATGATAATGTCCTTATATTTGCACTTTTATAAATATCATATTGAGCATTTAATATTTCATTTTTTATATCTTTAAATACTTCTTTAAAATCTTTTTCTAATATTTGATTTTCTTCCATAATCTTCCTCTTTTCTTTTTCTATTTTCTATTAAAAAATTTATTTTTCAATTCTTTTCTAAATTTCGCAGATGCGTCTGCGAAATTCAAAATCTTAATTTTAAAAGATGTATCTGCTAATTTATTAATATATTGTCATTATAGCATTTATTTCTAAATTTTTCATTATAAATTCAAAAAAGATGAAATTGTATTTATATTTTTTACAAGTTCATCTTTTAAATATGTGAAAATTTTACAACTTACTAATTTTTTAGAGTGAACCTTTACTATTACTAGATTTTATAAATTCGGTATAAGAGAATAAAATTGTAATAACCTGTGCGTTATTTATTTTACATTTTATCAGGACATTCAACTCCAAGTATATAAAGTCCTTTTTTAATTACTATTCCTGTTGCATAAGAAAGTATACATCTAGCTAATTTTAAATCTTTATTATCGCAGTTTAAAACTTGACATTCGTTATAAAACTTAGAAAATAAAGTTGCAATATCAATTATATATCTTGTAAGAATTGAAGGTTCATATTCTGTTGCTGCTTTTAATATAATATTAGGAAATTTTTCTAATTCTTTTATTAATTCTATCTCACTTTTATTATTTAATAAATCAAACTTAACATTATCGAAATTTATATTATCTAAATCAAATCCAGCCTTTTTAAGTAAAGATTTAATTCTAACATATGTATATTGTACATATGGACCTGTTTCTCCGTCAAATCTTAAAGTCTCATCTAAGTCAAATATAATATCTTTTAATTTATTACTTTTAAGATAATTAAATACTAAAGCACCAACTCCTATTTGCTGTGCTAGTTTTTCCTTATCAATATCTTCTGTATTCTTTTCTTCTATTATTTTTTTAGACTTTTTAATTGCATCATTTATCAAATCATTTATATATATTATATTTCCTTCTCTTGTTGACATTCTACCAGTTTTTAATCTAACCATACCATATGGCACATGTACAAGACCTTTTTGATATTTTTCATCAACTAAATATTTTGCAACTTCAAATACCTGCCTAAAATGAAGTATTTGTTCTGAACCAGTTATATATATAGCTTTTACAAAATCATATGTTCTTGCTCTATATAATATTGCTGCTAAATCACGAGTAGCATAAATAGTTGAGCCATTAGATTTTAGTACAATACAAGGAGGCATATTATTACCTACTTCAACTACTTTAGCCCCTTGACTATCAACTAATACATTCTTCTTAGTTAATATATCTATAACTTCATCCATTTTATCGTTATAAAAAGCTTCACCATTATATGAATCAAATTTACATCCTAATATATCATAAATTCTATCATATTCTTTTAAAGATATTTCTCTAAAATATTCCCACATTTTTAAAAGCTCTTTATCACCTTGCTCTAGCTTTTTAAATTGTTCACGTGCTGCATCCATAACTTTTTCATCTTCTTTTGCAAGATTATTTATTCTTACATATATATCAGATAATGAATTTAATGGATCTTTTTCTATATCATACTCATCTTTATATCTATTATATCCTTCTATAAGAAGACCAAATTGTCTACCCCAATCACCTATATGATTAATACCTATTATATTATATCCTAATTCTTTATATAATCTATATATTGCACTTCCAATTACAGTGTTTCTAAAATGTCCTAGATGGAATGGTTTTGCAATGTTAGGTGATGAATAGTCAATTACAACATTTTCATTATTTCCAATATTAGTTGAACCATAATTTTTATTCTCTGTTATAATCCTTTTTAATATATCACTAGATATACTAGAATTATCTACAAAGAAGTTAAGGAAACCATTTACAGCTTCAACCTTTACTATACCATTTCCTATAGATATTTTACTCTTTAAATCATTTGCAATATTAACAGGTGAATTTCTAAAAACCTTAGCTAAATTAAAACAAGGATATGCAAAATCACCATTTCCTTTATCTTTAGGTATTTCAACTTTTTCTATTATTTCATCTTCATTAACTTTTTTATCAAGTGCAATATATATGCTATTTGCAACTAATTTTTTGAACTCTTCCATTTTTATACTCCTTTTGCATAATTTTCTACAATTTTATATATCTCTTCTTTATTATCATCTTTTGCAACTATATTTCTTATAATCTTACCACATTTATTACATTTATATATAATAACTTGTCCTTTTTTTGAATCTTCTAATACATTTATTGGAACAAGTAATCCTAAGCAATCATTTGCCCTATCTCCTGGTGTTATATCTATATGAATTGAATAAAGACAATGATTACAATGATCTCTTGATGTATAATGTAATTTTTCTACTTTCTTACCACAATTTTTACAAATAAATTCATTATCATTTTTTACGAACATATTTTTCTCCTAAAATCAATATATATTTTACTATAAATTTATGTAAATGTAAATATTTCACACGACATAAAATGTTATTTTATTAATATATATCATATTTATTACTAAACACAGTGGATAATTTTTTATAAATATTATTATCCGTTTTATATACTCTATTTTTTATTGTAATCATATCATTACTAATTATTAGTCTATATTCTTTACCATTATATTTAAGTACTAGCCTATATGAATCCCCAATAACTGTTTTATCATTTACAGAAGTTGGTTTTATTTTTTCGTCTTTTATAATGTTGAATAACAAAAGTAATAAAATAAATTTTATTACTCTCTCAGTTTATTTTGAGAGTTTTTTTAAAGATGTTGTATTTAAGTT